>JANWYL010000230.1 GCA_025056955.1 Sandaracinaceae bacterium
GTCGACGCGCTGAATGCCCCACAAAAAAAGGGTATCTGCCACAGTCAATCCGAGAAAGCCGCTTGCCACAAGACGCACCCAATCAGCTGCTTGGCGCTCCGTATCAACCCCCACACCACCCAAAAGCATGGTGAAGACAAGGAGAATTAAACCCACGGTGTTTTTGAAGAAGTTCACCGTCAGAGGAGGAGCAGATGCAATTTGTCGAAATGCGGTGACTGCAATTGCCCAAGCGAGCGCACAACCAAGCGCCATCGCATCGCCTAAAGGCATTGCCCCTTCCATGCCTGCCAGAGTTGCGATGGGTTCAAAGTGGGGTGATCCGCAGGTTGTCGAAATGAAGCTCGCTTTCCCAATTGTTAAACGCAAAGTGATCGTGACCTCTCCCCTCTAGGGGATGAGGGTCTTTCATTGAGACGAGGACCTCATCGTCGACCCAGGCGGTGATGGTATCACCTTTGCGTTCGATTCGGAAATGGTACCAACGGCCTGGCTCAACCCGCTTTCCCCTTGACTCCACGCGGTCTGCTCCGTGTTCATCCATGCGAGCGAGGACATTGATGGAATTGTGCCAGCCCCCAAAAATGATGACATAGCTCGTTGCGGTGTAGCTGAGGGAAGTGGCCCTTGAAACCCCGTCGCCAAAGACTTCGCACTTGATGTCGCCATCTGGGCTCATGGAGCGGGCATCGAATTCGATCCGCACGTCCCGAGGGAGGGTGCGTTTCAACCAGAGGGGGCGGTTGCGGGCTCCTTGAACCACGAGCTTGCCATCGACGATGCGCCATGGTGCGCCTGTGTTGTGCCAATGCTCGCCAAGCTCCCGACGTTCGAAATCATCCCGGAAGCCCTCCGGCCCAATTGCAGGATCACCTTGTGGTGTACAGGTAGGACCAAAAAGCCCAATCAAAACCAAAAACAGCCATTCCCTTCGATGCATGTGCGCAAAAGGACCCATCGTGCTCGAATAGTGTTCTTGAATGCTTTTTGGGCAAGGCCTAGGGGGCAGGGCTTTGGGGAGGCTTGAGCGAAACACCCTCAACGAGCCAGTTCAGCTCTTTGCCCTTTGCGCTGAGCCTCAATTTTGCTCCTGGTTTGAGTTCTTCAGACAAAAGCATGCAAGCAATTGGCGACTCAACATGGCGGGCAATCACGCGCCTCATTGGGCGGGCACCGAGGGTTGCATCAAATCCGCCAAGATCGGCCAGTGCCTCGCAAGCGCTTTCATCAAATGCGAAAGCGATTTTCCTTTCTTCCCAAAGGGATTTGGAGATGCCGCAAAGCATGCGCCTCGCAATTTCAACGACGTCGCTTCGTTCGAGGGGGCGGAAGACCAGCACCTCGTCAATCCGGTTCCAAAGCTCTGGAGGCATGGCCTTGCGCGCAGCCTCGATCACGCGCGTTTCAAGGCTTTGGCTTGTATTGCTTTCGGCACCAAAGCCAATGGGCTTGGGGCCGCTGATGACGTCAGCTCCAAGATTCGAAGTCAAAACAATCACTGTGTTTTTGAAATCAACTGTGCGGCCGCGGGCGTCGGTGAGGTGGCCCTCGTCCAAAAGCGGCAAAAGGGCCAGGAGCACTTCGGGGTGCGCTTTTTCGATCTCATCAAGGAGCAGAAGCTGATAAGGCCTGCGGCGAACCGCTTCTGTGAGTTGGCCTCCGGCTTCGTGGCCGACGTAGCCAGGAGGTGCACCCACAAGGCGCGCGACCGCATGGCTTTCGGAAAGTTCGCTCATGTCAATTCGCGTCATTGCTCCTTTTGCAAAAAGGAGCTCGGCGATGGCTTTGGCGGTTTCGGTCTTGCCAACGCCCGTTGGCCCAAGAAAGAGGAAGGTGGCAATTGGCCTTGTGCCGCGAAAGCCCGCCGCCCCCTTGCGGATGGCATCTGCAATTCTCGAAAGGGCATGTGACTGGCCAACAATCCGCTCAGCCAGAAGGGACTCGAGGCGCAAAAGCCGCTCGCTGTCTTTTTGGAGAAGCCTTTCGGATGGGATTTTGGCTTCTTCGGCGACAACATGAGCAACCTCCTGCCGGGTCACGCGGCTTTTGCCTTGCCTCCGGGCTTGGCTTCCTGCGCGGTCAAGGATGGCAATGGCCTTGTCTGGCAAAAAGCGCTCCCCTAAAAGCCGCTGCGACCAACGCACTGCTGCTTCGATCCCATCTGGGTCAAACGAAAGGCCATGATGAGCTTCATAGCGGGGGATCACACCTTTGATGATGCGGATGGCGAGTTCTGTATCGGGCTCATCGATTGTGACCACCCCAAAAAGCCGTGCGAGGGTTGGATCGCGCTCGATGCTCTTTCGCGCTTCGCTTTCTGTTGTGGCGGCAATGCAGCTGAGCTTGCCCAGTGAGAGGGCGTGCCTGAGCTCATTGCCCATTTCTTCAAGGCCACTTCGTTCTGAAAAAAAGAGGTGGATTTCATCAAAAAAAAGAAGCACCCTTCCCTGCGCCACCTCGAGTTCGGCAAGCAAACGGCGAAAGCGCTCGGAAAGAGCGCCCCGTAGGCCCGTTCCACTCATCAATGCCCCTGGGCTCACTTCCAAAAGGATTTTCCCCTGGGCCATGCCAAGGGCCGGACCTGCGAAATGCCCTTGGGCATGGGCGACGATGGCCTGGGCCAGGCCTTCGACGATTGCGCTTTTCCCTACACCAGGCGGCCCCACAAGGAGGGGATTATTCGCACGGCGCCGAGAGAGAATATCGATGATCCGGCCAAGCTCTTCATCGCGCCCAATCAGGGGATCAAGCTGCCCCAAAGCCGCAAGTTCGGTGAGATTACGGCCGATCCGCGAAAGCAAGGGAAAGCGCCCTTGCTCAAGGGCAAAGCGCTTGGAGAGGGCTTTCGCGCCTTCGCTTGACTCGGCTCCTTGATTTCCCCGAGCAGAAAAGCGTTGGGTTGAAGGGGTTTTCCCAGGAGAATGGAGAAGGGCTTCGACGATGCGTTCTTTGAGCTTTGGGAGCGAGATCCCCAGGCGGCGGAAGCATTGAACAGCAGCCGATCGATCATCAAAACAGAGGGCATAAAGCCAGTGAATGGCCCGAGGAGAGGGAGGTCTTTTTCCCTCAAAGCGCATGGCGACTTTTAAGGCCCTCTCTTCCACGCGCCGCAGAAGGGCCTGAGGCTCTGCTTCGACCATCTTGATGGCTGCTGCAATTCCAAGCTCGGAAACGCCACATCCCCTGAGCAGGGCATTCACCTCAGGATCGCGCCGAAAAAGTTCAAGCAAAAGGTGGGCAGTTGATGGAAAATTTTCTCTCAGAGGTTTTGAAGTTGAGAGCCCGAAATAGGGAGGGCAAAGGGCGACTCCACGGCTCATGAAGGGGGCTTAGTGGCAAAGCGCTCGTCAGCTCAAGTTTTTAGCGATGGGCTTTAACGGCTGAGGCAGGGGAAGAGGGCTCCTCCACAAGATCTTTGCTCAGACTGATTTGGTGGCTTTCCCCTCTGCTTTGGATTTCTTTGGCTGGAAGCAGGCCTCCGATCAGCGCCACAACCACCTGGCTCAGCCAAACGAGGAGGCTCGAGGCCAAGGCATCCGAAGGAGAAACTCCAAGTGGACCATAGAGCCGCACAAAGACTTCTTCGCGCGCTCCTGTTCCACTCAAAAGAAATGGAAGAAAGGTCGTGGCCATCGCGATTGGGACGACGACCATCGAATCCCTCAAGCGGATGATTGGCGCAATTGAACTCGCGATGAGGTGTCCGGTCAGGGCCACAACACTTTGGGTCACAATTGAAAGCGCCACAGCCCAAGCGAAAGCCCCAGGGATCACGATCCGCGGGAGCCGTTCAGCAATGCGCCACAAAGGCAAAGGTAGCCATGGGGCAAGGGAACGGCCTGCTCCGATTCCAGCGATCGCCGCAAAACCCGCAACAATCCCAAGGCTTGCGCCAAGCATGACGTGATGCTCCTCGGCAAAAGGCAAAGGGAAAGTCATCGATGTGCCTGCCACCACAAGGAGCAAGCCGACAAGGCCAAGCACCCGATCCACCAAAACAACTGCACCCGCACTCGCAAGGCCTCCTTCTCCAAATGCGCGCCTTGAAGCATAGCCCCTCACCAAATCCCCACCCACTCCTCCAGGCAGGCAGGTGTTATAGAAAAAACCCACATAATTTAGGCGAACAAGCGAACTCAAAGGAACCAAATGAGGGGCACCGTAGGCCCGAAGCAAAATCCGCCACCGAATGCTCCCAACGACCAAATTCATTGCCGTAAGAAGCACCGCCATGGCAAAGGCGAGAGGAGAAGCCCGACCCAGTGAATCAAGCAAGGCTTTTCCGTCGATTCGGCCAACCACCCACGCCAGGGCGCAGGCTGTGATGATCACGCGCAGAAGCAAGCCTTGCCTTCCAGAGAGGGGCGATTTTTTGCGTTGGCCATCCTTTTCCAGAAATGCAGAGGAAGACGACTGCGATTCCAAGCGAAGCTCCACTTTTCAAGCTTTACTCACTCTAAGCCAATTC
>JANWYL010000231.1 GCA_025056955.1 Sandaracinaceae bacterium
CATCTATTGCGCTCCTTGCCACAGCGAACGAGGAGACGGAAATGGAATGGTATCAGAGCGGGCCAAGGAGATTGGGGTGAACTTTCAGGCAGCAAACCTGCTTGAGCCAGTGTATCAGCACATGCCAGACGGAAGGCTGTACCTCACCATTGCAAACGGCGTGCGGACGATGCCTTCTTATCGCGCCCAGATACCCGTCGATGACAGGTGGGCAATCGTGGCGTACGTGCGCGCCCTCCAGTTGTCTCAGGGGAGAGCAGTTGAGGCAATTGCTGATGCAGATGGGGATCAAATTCCAGCTGGAGCCGATGGATGCACCGAGCAGCCAGAGGATCGGGATGGCTTCCAAGACGGCGATGGTTGCCCGGAGCTCGACAATGATGCCGATGGTATTGCCGATGCCGCTGACCTTTGTCCTCTCTCACCTGGAAAGGCAGAGGCGCAAGGATGCGCAGGGTTGGTTCAAGAAAAGGATGGAAGGCTTGAATTGGCCAAGGCCATTGCCTTTGTGTTTGGGAGTGATGTGCTTCAAGCCGGTTCGCATGCTGTGCTTGATGAAATACGCGCGCTTCTTGTGGCGCGGCCGAGTCTCCGGCTGGCCATCAAAGTGGATCTCGAGGAGCGGGGTGACCCCGGAATGAGGCGCTGGCTTGCTGAGCGCAGGCTGGCTGTGCTTCGAAGGTGGCTTATCGAAAAAGGGATTGCTCCCGATCGCATCGAACGGGCTCCCAGCATGTCTCTCCAAGTGTCTGGAAAAGGCGAAGGTGTTGAATTTCAAATTCTTGAGGGGCCAGGAGGTGCTTGAAATGGCTCACGCTCAAACGAAGCATCGATCACCAGAAAGCTACCGACTCCCAAAGGACCATCCCTGGAGCAGTGCGTGGAAAGCGAGCGCAGGGGTGGGAGTGGTTGGCTTATTGCTCTCTTTGGTCGCTTGGAAGATTGACGGTCAACGCTTTGCTTTTGCGTGGCTGTTTGCGTTTATCACTGTGCTGGCCGTGGCCTTGGGTGCGCTTTTCTTCGTGATGATGCACCACTTGACAGGCGCAAGCTGGAGCGTTGCGTGGAGGCGAGTCGCCGAACTCTTTGCCCGTGGGCTTCCTGTTTTTTTACTGCTTTTCCTTCCGATTGTTCTGTCGATTGATGAGCTGTATCCGTGGGCCCATCATGCGAAATCAAGAGGCAGAGGAGACCACCACGCCTGGATGAGGGAGGTTGGAGTTACAGGGCGGGCCCGTGCAGATGATCATGGAGATGATAACGAAAAAAGAGGTTCTCTCCCCTCCTCTGCTGAAGAGGAACACACCCCCCAGCATGCCCTTCATGAAGCCACAATTGAAGCCAAACTTGCTTATCTCAATCCTGCCTTTTTTGGGCTGAGAGCAATTCTTTATCTTGTGCTTTGGGCTTGGCTTGGCTGGTTTTTTTCCTCTCGTTCGATTGAGCAGGACTTCAAGCGCGGAATTTCCCTAAGCAAGGATCTCCAAAAAAAATCCCCGCTTGGAACAGTCCTTTTTGGTCTCACAGTGACTTTTGCTGCTTTCGACTGGCTCATGTCGCTTGAGCCAACGTGGTACTCGACGATTTTCGGAGTTCAGTTTTTCTCGGTTTGTGTTGTGGCAGGCCTTGCCACCATCATCGTCGCTACCTACCTCCTTCGAAAGAGTGGCCCCTTGGCCGATGTCCTCACCGTGGAACATTACCATGATCTTGGCAAGCTGCTTTTTGGGTTCTTGGTGTTTTGGGCTTACATTTCTTTCTCTCAATTCATGTTGATTTGGTATGCATCCATTCCAGAAGAAACCACTTACTACCATCACCGATGGCAAGGAGGATGGGCTGCCTATTCAATTGGCATGGCAATCGGACACTTCATATTCCCATTTTTGTTTTTGCTTTCGAGAAACATCAAGCGAAGGATACCCCTTTTGGCTTTTGGTGCTGGGTGGTTGCTTGCAATGCACGTGGTTGAATGCTTCTGGCTGGTGATGCCCTATGCTTCAAATCACCTGTCGATTCACTGGATGGATGGGGTGGCACTTTTGGCAGTTGGTGGTATTTACTTAAGTATCGTGTTGTTTTTCGTCTCACGCCACCCCCTTGTGCCTGCGGGTGATCCTCGATTTGAACGCTCTCTGCACCACGAGGTGGTCTAATGGAAAGCACAGAAAAAGGCAGTGTTGGTTTGGGTGCGTATGACGACACTCCTCCTCGCAACCGACTGATACTTTTTTACACGGTTTTGGTTGTTTTGACGTTGATCCTTTTAGAGTTTGCATTTCGAGGGCTTCTTGACAGGAGTCGCCTGCGGGCCAGCGTGGAAAACATCAATGGGGGGCCATCGGTGCAAAGACTTGAGGCACACCGCGCGGAGGTCCGACGGGCCCTTTCGCAAGGTGAGCGTCCAATTGAAAAGGCGATGACGGAGCTTGCCGAGCGCGGTCGCCTCTCTTTTCCACAGATTTACCCATTTCCCTCAGAGGATCGTGGTCCTAAGGAGGGATGGATGCACCGCCCCTCACCCCCTTCACCGCCTATTCCTTCCTTTGAGGTTGACCTTTGAGGTTGAGTCGAGTGAGTGAGGGGAGAAATGCGACGCCTTCGTCACTTGGCCATCTCGCTTGGCTTGCTTGCAGAAGTTGCCCAAGCCAATGCACAGGCTGGGATTCGCCCCGTGATCCCGCCTGGCACAGGTGGGATGGAAGCCCTCCTCCGCAAGGTGGGAGTTGAAGAGCGCTACGACACCTCAATCCCTCTCGATGTGCAGTTATTTGATCATGAGGGTCAGCTTCGGTCATTTGCTTCCATGTGGAAGGGAGACCGGCCTGCTGTTTTGCAGTTTGCTTATTTTCGATGTGCGGTGACTTGCGATTTAGCGCTCAATGGACTCGTTTCTGTGCTCATCCAACAACCTCGAAGCGCGGGGATTGACCTCGATGTGTTTATCGTGAGCATTGACCCCCGTGACACTCCGAAAGACGCGAAAGAAGTTCGCGAGAGGCTCCTTGGCCGATATGGGCGCAAAGAGGCGGAAAGCGGTTTTTACGTACTCACGGGGAGTGAGAACGAGGTGGCTCGAATTGCCGAAGCGGTAGGTTACCGTTTTGTTTGGGACCCAGGAACTGAGCAGTACCTGCATCCTGCCGTAACCATCCTCCTTCGGGCTGGTCCTCGTCCCCAAGTCGCCCGTTATCTTTTTGGAATCGAGCATTCCCCAACTGATTTTCGCATTGGTCTTGCGGAAGCAGCCCAAGGCCATCGTCTAAGTCCTGTTGAGGCGGCTTTGCTCTACTGCTATCGCTATGACCCAAGCCAGGGACGTTACGTGGTCATGGCTTGGCGCATCATGAGAATAGGAGGTGCCCTTGCTGCACTCCTTCTTTTCGGTGGTCTTGTCCTCTTTTGGAGGAATGAGGCGAAGGGCAGGACGATGAGAATTACCGAAACCTCAAAGTGCAACAAGTGAGTGGACCTATGGAAACGAGAACGACACCAAGCCTTCAGCTTCCTGCGCAACTGTCGACCTTCGCGCCTGGCGTGGACTGGGTGTATGACTTCATTTTTGTGATAAGCTTGGTCTTATTTATCGGTATTGTTGGCACAATGCTCTTTTTCCTCTTTCGATACCGACGCAGTCGGCACCCGCAGGCGGAGCCAACAGGCCATCACAACGCACTCGAAGTGTTTTGGACTTTCTCTCCTCTGGTTCTTCTTTTCCTGATGTTCTACTGGGGGTGGGAGAATTTTGTCCAGATGGCGGTTCCGCCAAGCGATGCCGTGGTCATTCGGGTGCGAGGGCGGCAATGGGCGTGGACCTTCGAACACGCCAATGGCTTGACGGAAGACAACGAAGTCCATGTCCCTGCAGGAGTGTCTGTCCGCCTGGTGATGTCTTCTTCTGATGTGATTCACTCCTTCTTTGTTCCTGATTTCAGAATCAAGCGCGATCTCGTTCCAGGGATGTTTACCACCCTATGGTTTCAAGCGGTTGAAAAAGATGCCGAGCGCTATGGTCCAAACCCCGAACCAGATCCGCGAAGAGTGCTCTACACCACCCAAGTGTACTGTGCGGAGTATTGCGGTGCCGGTGGGGACTGGGGTCCAAACAAAGGCCATGCCACAATGTATGCCTTGATCCATGTCCAAAGAGAGCCTGACTACCGGGCCTTTTTGCGCACACCAAAGCCTCTTCCGTGTCCAGACAGAAATACCACGGAATGCAGCCAAGAGGAACATGGCCTTGCTCTTTTTCAGCTTAAGGGCTGCACTGCTTGCCATCAAAACCAAAAGGATGGCCCACAGCTCGCTGGGCCCAGCTTGTATGGCATCTACGGAAAGCCGCAGCCTCTTGCGGATGGAGGAAGCGTGACAGTTGATGATGAATACCTTCGTAGTTCCATTCTTGAGCCACGAGCCCAGATTGCTGCTGGATATC
>JANWYL010000232.1 GCA_025056955.1 Sandaracinaceae bacterium
GGGAGTTGGTGTATTGACAGCACACATTGCCAAACGACTTAGCCCAGGGAAACGATGCATTTGTGTTGAAGCCAATCCATATCTCATTCACGTCATAAAACACAACGTCCGGATCAATGCCCCAACAGCCAATGTGGAATATCTCCAAGCACTTATCTCAAGTTCACAGAAAAAATATTTCTTTCTGCTAAATTTTTCAGATCTTACGCTGAGTCAGATTGTGCAAACAAAAGACAATATTCAAGATCAATATGGGGAAATCATAGAGCTTCAATCAATGAATCTTTCATCCGTCATCGAACGCTATGAATTGGGTCCATATGCGCTTGTCATGGATATTGAAGGAAGCGAGCTTGAAATCATCCAAAATGACCATGAATCACTAAAGAATTGTGTTCAGATAATCGCAGAACTACATCGCTGCGAGCAAAATGGAGTCTTGTGGAATCAAGAAAAGATCGCCCAAGCGATTGTTGATCTCGGATTTGAGTTAAAAGATCGCGACGGCTATGTATTCGTTTTCGAGCGACCCTTAATCAATCAAGCCCCCAATCAAATTTCATAGATAATAAAATAAAATTTCCCTGCCCACCACATTTACCTTGCTCATCGACAAGGCTCGTCGCTAAACAAAAAACATGCGTGGGCTTTGGTTGTTTGCCGTTGGCGTCTTCCTGCTTTCGTGGATGGCTCCGCCAAGCATTTTAAAGGTGCAAGCCCAAAAAAACGCCTCTGAGCCCACAAGCCAAAGCGAAGAGCCTCTCATGGATCTTCAGGCATTCATCGCAGCTGCCCGCCGCCATTTTCCTGGCGTGCAGGCTGCCGAAGCCCGCATCAGGGCTGCCCAAGCCCAGCTCGATGAAAGTTGGGTCGCGCCTTTTTTTCAAGGTCAGATGACTTTCGCCCTGGCCCTTGCGCCTGAAATGCGTGGAAGCCCCATTTTTTCCCCTGATCCCCAAGTGCCTGTCTCAAACCCTTGGGCACCGATCTTTCAATTTGGCTTAGAGGGAATCCTTCCGATTTGGACTTTTGGAAAAATCGATGGCACCCGAGATGCGGCCCGCGCTGCCCTTGAGGCGACCCGATTTGAGCGACAGCGGGTCGAAGAGGAACTCATTGAAAGGATCCGCCGCGCTTATTTTGCCTTGGCTCTGGCCCTTGACCTCGAGCAACTTGTGCGCGAAGCAGAGCCTCGACTTGAGGAGGTACGCCAAGAACTCGAGCGACAGATCGATTCGAACAGCACAGCAGTTAACCCCCACGACAAACATCGCCTGCTCATTGCACTCAGCGAGTTTCGGGCCCGAGCCGCCCAAGTGCGTCACATCGGACGCATGGCCCGCACTGCCTTGCGCCTCCTTGCAGGTATCGAGCGCTTTCGCGTCCCTGATTGCCCAATCACCCGCCCTGCCATCGAGCTTCTTCCTGTCGAACGCTACATTGAGCATGCCTTGGCCCATCGCCCTGAACTTCAGGCCCTTCGGGCCCTCCTCCGTGCCCGTCGTGCAGCCCTTGAAATCCAACGCGCTGGTTTTCTCCCAGACATTGGCCTGAGCTATCTCTTCCGAACCAGCCACGCTCCCGGCATCACTGACCAGACAAATCCTTTTATCATCGATCCTGCCAACTACACCCAAATCGGCTTTGGCCTCGCTGTGCGCCTTTCCCTCGATCTTTGGGGAAATGCCTACCGCGTTGATCGCGAGTCCGCCCTCTTCGAGGAACTTGAAGCCCGTTGGCGAGAAGCCCAAATCGGTATTGAGCTCGAAGTCGAAGAGGCGCATTCAAGCCTTCAAGAAGCCATTGCGCGTGAAGAAGCCTACGACCTGGCCCGCCGTGAAGGGCGAGGATGGTTTATCTCCGTATCCCAAGGCCTTGAGCTTAGTGCCTCCTCTATTCAAGACTTGGTCGATGCAGGTCGTCAATACCTTCTTGCCCGCTACAATCATCTTCAAGCCATCCACGACGTGGACACTGCCCTTGCCCGCCTCGAGCGCGTAAGTGCGCAACGCATTGTAAAGCAGTGGGAAGAAAAGTGCGATTAACCCCTCTTTTGGGCCTCCCTTCGCGCCTCTAGAAGCGAACCTGCACGGAAAGCCCTGGTCCGTCACTTGGAAAAGGAAGCACCTGGAATTCTTGCCGCGCGACAGCCTTCCACTCACGCACCTCTCCACCTAGGAGGCCAATGAGCCCAAGGACGAGGCCAGCAGGCTCGATCAAACCGTGAATGGCAATCAGAACGATATATGGCCACACCTCATTGCCTGGCAAAGCAATGACTTGAAGGATGGGCCCGAGCACTGGAATCGCAGCGCCAATCCAGTGCAAATCGGCTTGCCATGCTTTAACCATCGCCCAGCTCCCCACGATCAGAGCAGAAGTCAATCCCAAGCGAATGAAATAACTCCCAGCAAGCGCGCCAAAACCTGCACCCACAAGTGGCCATATCGGTTGGCGACGCACCTCTTCCACCATGCATTGCTCAACTCCGAGAAGGTTGGTGCGAAGTACAGCAGGAGGTGTGCATTCCCGAGTTGGGGGACGGGAGGCAGCCACTGGACGTGGTGGTGGTTGTGGTGGTTGGGGCTGAGGTGCCACATTGGGTTTCGGCTCAGAGCTAGCGGTCTCTGCTGCAGCAGGCTGAGTGCTGCGAGGTGATTGCCCACGCCTCGATTGACGCGCCTGAGACTCAACCGCACTTGGAAGAAATACCAAACTAAGAAAGCATACAAAAATCAACCAAAAATTCCCTCCATCCAGCTTTTTCTTCAACATTGTTATCTCCTTGCCCTCATAACACTCGGAACGACCTACTGGCAACGCAAGGTTGCCACAAAAGCGCTCCCCTCAAACGAAAGCAATGGTTCAACCGCCCCGTATCACCCACACCAAGACACGGGTGTCATACTCCTTGTGGTGCACCAATCGTGGGCATTTCAAAGCACCCTCCCCACCACAGAACATTCCAAGCAACAACTTCATACCATTGGCTCACCAAATTAGCACCAAACTCACACCCAAGCGATGAGCTGCTGGCTTCACCTTGGAACCGCATTTAATACCTCAGGCCGAGTGCAGTCAATCCGCTGGGTGCGCGCCTTCAAGAAAGCGATGATCTCCTCCTTGCTCCTCGGAGGGTCATTCAATTCAACAAAATGCTGAGCCAACTTTTCGTAGTTTTTGGTCATGAGCAACCACCACACCCCCAAAAAATCGATTCCTTGAAAGATGATGGCTTCGTTGCGCCTATATTCTTCAAGGTTTTCGATCAATTCGCGAGGGTGCTCGGTCCAGTGACGGGTGGCCTTGACGTGATGGGAAATGTGATAACCATCGTTAAAACAACGACGGTTGTAGCGGTGGTTGATGCAGGTGATCGAGCTCTTGTAGCTCGACCCAGGATCATTTGGACAAACAAAGGCATGTTGCGCCCAGTTGCCAGCCATCATCACAAAACGCGCAACCAAAAAAGGAACGACAAAAACAACCACCGTTGCTCGCCAGTTGTACCAAATCCCAAACGCAACCAAAAGATAGAAGCTCCACTCCCCCACCATCATCCACACAAATAACCTGGTCCGCCCTTTTGAAAGCTGATAACGCCCAAGCTTGTACATCGAAAGAAAAAAGAAATCCAGCCAGTACTTGGCAAAGTCGATCGCACTGTCGCGCTGATACTTCATGGTTGAAGAGAGATCCCTCGGCAGGTTCCCCTCAGCATGGTGCATGGTGATGTGGTGGATGTAGTAAGTTTCTGGGGTCTCACCAGCAAAAGGCCCAAGCACCCAGGGGATGTAAAAATTCAAAAACGAATACTCGCGTTTCCAAAGGGGACGGTGGCTTGTGTTGTGGAGCATTAAAATGTAGCGATCTGCAAAAAAACCATAAAGAACCCCCCAGTAGATTGGCGCCATCCACCATCGAAACACCCCTGGCCAATAGAGAAGCACCGCCAAGGGAATGAGCACGAGTGTCATTGCAATCGAAAGTTTCACAAAGGGCAAGTCACGCTCGTCTCGGATCAAACGCAGGGCCACGCGCTCAAGCAAACCATAGGCTTTCCCTGGCACAAAAACAGGATCCCTGATCTCCGGCAAGGCCGCCATGGCTTTGTGCCGAGCGTAGAAGAAAAGCACCTTTCAGTCAACAGAGCCGCCTATGCCGCCACCTCAACCAAGCGAAGTGCTGCAGGTGTATGCCAGATCGATGCGAAAGACGCGAGGGGCAGCCCGACGGTCCTCTGTCTGCAAGCGAATTTCAACTTCGATGAAGCGACCATCGGGCAGAGGCCCTGGCGGGCGGGTAAAATCCACCCGAGGATCCTCAGGACGCACCACAAAAGGCCCTACCCAGCTCTGGTCACGCAAGGCCGAACGTTCATTTGCTGTTCTCGCATAAACTTCAACCCTCGTCCCCAAGGGAGCCTCAATG
>JANWYL010000233.1 GCA_025056955.1 Sandaracinaceae bacterium
GAAGGACCAAAGCGGCTTGCAGGGACAATGGCCATGCCAGTTGGAGAAGGGGGATCGTGTTTGATGAGGGTTGGGGTATTTCCAAACTCATCTCGGACATGGGCCGTGTGGGGAAGGCCTTCTGACTTGATGACAGTGGGCGTGTTCTCGAAGTCAGCTGGTTCCGGGCGAAAGGTGCCAATCAGAGGATGAGGAGGGACCTGTGGGACAGGCTGATAAGCAGGCTGATAAGAAGGAGCGGGGCTCAGTTTCCATTCTGCTTGAATCGCGCGGGCCAGTTGAACGGCAAGGAGCTGATCGTTTGGGGTGGCGCCGACGATCAGCATGCTGCCTTTGGCTTCGGGGATGAAATCATCAAGATCGGCCACGAGCTCTGTCAAAGCTCGCGGATCGCGGGGCCAGATGCTCGCGCCGATCACGGGGGCGTTTGCCCAAAAGGCAATCTCCGCAGGACTATAGAGTTTAAGATCGCGT
This sequence comes from Sandaracinaceae bacterium, assembly GCA_025056955.1. Lineage (GTDB taxonomy): Bacteria > Myxococcota_A > Polyangia > Polyangiales > Sandaracinaceae > JANWYL01. Next base: position 475 of record JANWYL010000233.1, read on the forward strand.
ACCTCTTGGGCAATGAGCCAAAGAATGACCAGAAAAATCAAAGCGACTGGTGTGCCAAAGGCCACCATATATTTGCGCTTCGAGGGGAGGGCCCCTTCTGGAGGAATGGCCCGGGCAACGACCCGGAAGCCAGTGTCCACTTGTGCGAGCAAATTTTCGAGGCGGGCTTTGCGGTTTCGCAGTTCATTGATGAGTTGGGTTTTGACTTTGAGCTCCGCTTCCATGACTGCAGCTTCGCCTTGGATTGAAGAAAAAGAGGCTACCTTTTGACGCGCTTGTTGTGCGAGCGCTTGGAGCTCGGCTTGTTCGCGCCTTTTGGCTTCAAGTTCAGCTTCGGCAGCCCTCAACGCTTCGGCAACGGAGCGAAGCCCCCCTCCTCCAACGCCCGATATGCCCATGCTGCGGAGCTGATTTTCGAGGTTTGTGACTTGGAATTGCAGGGCTTGGTAACGGGGGTGTTCCGGGGAGAGGCGCCCTCGCACGTTCTCAAGCTGCCTTCGTGCTTCAGCCAGAGACGACTCGATTTTGAGCACTTTGTTGTAGTCCTCAGATGTCGAGGGACCGACGTTTCTTGAAGCGCCCGAACGCCCCAATTGCTCCCTCAGTCGGGCGATACGGGCTTCGAGCCCAGAGACTTCAGCAGCAGCCAGGGTGGCGCGGGCTTGAAGATCTGTGGCGGAAGCCATGGCTGCGCTTTGATCTTCTGTGAGATCGGCTGAAACCCCATGGCTGTGCCGAAAAGCGTCGTATGACTGTTGGGCACGCGCAAGTTCCTCTTGAGCAGCTTGAATTCGCTCGTCGAGGCTTTTCATGGTTTCAAGGATCGCTTGACGGCGATGCTTTTGGACCTCTTCCAGGAAAACGTCGACGAGCGTGTTTGCAAAATTTGCTGCACCGAGCGGCGAATCGGCGCGCGCGGTGATTGCAAGGGTTCCCGCCTGATCATCGACGGCGTATTCGAATCTCTTTTGGATCGCAATGGTTGGCACTTTTCCAAGGCCAAGGCGCTGCTTGAGCTCTTCAGCGACAGGTTCCCTTTTGAGCAGCTCAACGAGGGGGATCATGTCGCGACGGATGTCGGGGGAGGTCGAGGGATCGAGGGGTTCTACACCTTCGAAGTGCAAGGTGGTGTTGGCTTCGTAAGTGGAGCGCACCACGAACTTGGCACCCAAGCCGCCAAGCAGGATTCCAAGCACACCGGCGCCAACGAGCAAGCTTTTGCCACGCTTAATGATGGCCCAAATCCGCTGTGGCTCGATGGGACGGCCAGGCCTTGTGGCCTCCTCTTCAGGATCTGCTCCCTGTTCTTTCCGCTGAACCATGCGTAGCTAAAGATAAATCATAGAACACTTGGTGTGGTTGTGCTTGGCCTTTGAAACTCACCGGCGCCTGAGCTGTGCGCGCTGCTCGATCGCTTGTCTTCTCGCCTGAGCGCGTTCAGCGCTTGCCTGGAGATTGCGGCTGCTTTCGCTTGAGCCATTGGAGTCCCCAAGATAGCGGGCCAAGCTCGCAATCGTGGGGAAGCGAAAAACGTCCGTTACCGAAAAGGGCTTTTGAGCAATGGCCTTGATCTCGCGGTGGGCTTGTACGGCCAAAAGCGAGTGACCACCGAGCTCAAAGAAATTGTCGTGGATTCCCACGCGAGACAACCCCAAAAGGCGCTTCCACACCTCGGCAATTGCCCGCTCGAGTTCGCTCGAAGGCTGCTCAGTTCCAAAGCCTTCCTTATGGCTTTTCGGGTCGGGAGGAGGCAATGCCTTGCGGTCGATTTTCCCATTTGGTGTCAGGGGGAATTTCACAAGCTCGACAAAGTGCGACGGTACCATGAAATCAGGCAGGCTTCGGCGAAGCCATGCTTCGAGCTCACGCGATGAGACGCTTTGGCCTGCTTGCACAGTGTAGTAGGCAACCAGGCGTTGGTCCCCCGCTTGGTCTTCGCGAGCCATTGCGACGGCCTCCCGAATTCCCGGGAAGGCGAGGATCCCGGCTTCGATTTCCCCAAGCTCAATTCTGTATCCGCGCACTTTGACCTGGTGGTCAACCCGCCCCAGAAACTCGAGGCTTCCATCTCGCAGCCTGCGGACACGATCGCCTGTCCGATACATCCGCGGCACTTCTCCATCCCAGGCTGGAGCATTGGCAAAAGGATTTGGCAGGAAGCGTTCTTTTGTGAGTTCTGGGCGCTTGAGATAGCCCCGTGCAACGCCAAGACCGCCGATAAAAAGCTCTCCCGGTGTTCCGAAGGGCACAAGCTCCCCATGGGGGTCGAGGACATACATGGTTTGGTTAAGCAGGGGTACTCCGATTCCTACGGTGCCTTCAACCGCTTTGGCGGGTGCTGTTGAAGACCAAATGGTGGTTTCGGTTGGGCCGTACATGTTGGTGATGGTTGCAGAGGTGACTTCTTTCAGGCGGGAAACGAGGGCTCCAGGCAGGGCTTCTCCTCCAATGAAAAGATGCGAAATGCGCCCTAAGGCCAACCTCGTTGCTTCGTCTTCCAATAGCATCCGGGCCATCGATGGGGTGCACTGAAGGTGCGTGACTCCCCATCGTTCGATTTGCGCTGGGATCGAATAATCGTTTTCGTCAAGATTTGGGCGAGGTTCTGCACGCTTTCGAAGCGCATCCAAGAACTCGAGATGCTTGAGCACTGTGTCGGTGTCCACGCCAAAGTCGATCAAGCAGGCGATTTCATCCACGCCAATCGCCTTGCAACGCTCGACAATTTCAAGGGCTCGCTTTTGGCTTCCAAAGAGGCCTGCCGTTTCATAGTAGCGCTCGAAGGCGTGATCGAGCAGTGCTTCCGCATCTTCGGGAGAAAGACTGGCAAAGTTGTCTTCAAAACGCACCCCCTCTTTTGCATGACGCTTGAAAGCCGGAAAACTCCATGCGTGCTCAGCGATCAAGTTGATGGAACTTCGAAGGTAATTTTTCATGGGCTCGCGCACGATTTCGCGCACCTTCTCATCGTCTTCGCCAACAAATGTGTGGAGCATCAAGGTGACGTGCCCTTCACCTTCGTGGCCGCACTCCTTCCACGTGCGGCGGTAGAGGGCGATTTTTTCTTTGACTTCCTCAAAGCTTTGGCCGAGAAGGTGGGTGAGGACACCAGCTTTGGCCTTGGCAGCAGCGACAAAGGTTTCAGGGTTGCCCGCAGCCGTGATCCAAATGGGCAGCTCCTTTTGGACGGGGCGTGGCCTTGTGCGGATGCTCACTTTTCCGGTCGGGCCTTCAAACTCAACCCCTTCTCCCCTCCAGAGCCGGCGCACGGTTTCGATGTCCCGGAGCATGATTTGCTTGGCATTCGCGTGGTTTTCAGGGCGTAGGACAAAGTCGATCGGATGCCAACCGCTTGCGAAGGAAATTCCAACCCGACCTCCAGAGATGTTGTCAACCAAAGCCCACTCTTCAACCACCCGAATTGGGTGATGAAGAGGCAATACACACGAACCTGCCCTGATGTGGATTCGCTCTGTTATCGCGGCAATTGCTGCGCTGATCACCGATGGGTTGGGATAGAGACCACCAAAAGCGCCAAAGTGGCGTTCGGGGGTCCAAATCGCTTCAAACCCCCTTTTGTCAGCAAAACGCGCACCCTCGAAAAGCAAGCGATATTTTTCCGCCCCCCTTTTCTCATCATCGTCGCTTGCGAAATAGAAAAGAGAAAAGCCAATCCGGCGATGTCTTATGGGTGAATGCGAGGTGAAGGATTTTTCGAGCTCACCGGCAATGACAACCGTAAAGCCACGCGCAAGGGTGTAGAAGAGCTCGAGGACGCTGATGTCAAAGCTCAGGCTCGTCACCGCCAACCACGTTCCGGGAGGGTCGTGGGGAATCACCGCATCGATCCCTTCAAAGAAGTTGGCGACTTGACGGTGTTCAACCATCACCCCCTTGGGTGTGCCGGTTGAGCCAG
>JANWYL010000234.1 GCA_025056955.1 Sandaracinaceae bacterium
ACAAGGCCTCTCGTGCCCGCTCCCGCGCCTCTCCTTCGCGCAAGGCCTCAAGCGCCCGTTGGGTTTCGCTCAGGTTGACCACGAGTGAGGTCCGCTCCACCCGAAGCGCTTCAACATCATGCCCCAGGGCTTCGAGCCGCTCAACCAAGTCCTGGTTGCGCCTTTCAAGCTCAGCAAGGCTCTCCTCAAGGCCTTTCGCACGCTTGCGCTCCCTGTCCAACTCCTCCCGGAGTTCATGAACACGACGCACCTGAAGCTGGTACTCCTCCTCTGAGCGCCCACATCCAAGAGCCACTACCAAAGTGAAGCACAAGAACCTTCGCATCACCATCCTTTGCATGAAATGGAAACAACGAAATGCAAGCCCCTCCTACTGCCCAAGCCATTTTTTGCGCGTTTTGCGCTTGACGAGTGGCATTACGTGACAATATGATGCAAGAGGTTGAACCAATCCGGAGGCCCCCATGGTAACCCCTAAAAAACCAACAGCCACGAGCCAGGGCACAAGCCAAAGTGAGAACCAAGGTACAACCTCCAATAAGAAAAGCAAAAAGATAAGCACGAAAGCAAAAGCCGAAACGACAACCAAGGCGACTCAGACAAAGGCCAAGGCAACCAAAAAAGCAACCAAGAAGGTAACCAAAAAGGCATCATCAACAAGCCCAGCCTCCACCACTGAGAAGAGTACGGCCCGCTCCAAGCGCTCGACCACTCCAGGTACCACCCGCACAACCAGCGCAGGTGAGGCCAGCACAACCAGCGCAGGTGCCACCACTACAACCAGTGCAGGGAAATCCCGTGCGAGCAGTGCAGGGTCAACTCCTAGCGAAAGCGCAAAAGAAAAGAATGCCAAGGCAAAGACCAAGGCAAAAGCAGCCTCTCGATCATCAGCAGCAGATGAATCAGAATGAAAACATGCGGTTGGGATCAGGGTATTTTTCAAAGTTACCCCATGGCTTCTTCAAGGGGGGTGTATGGCACCCCAACTGCCTCCGCAACCGCGCGGTATGTGCAAGCCCCATCCCAGCAGTTTACCCCACGTGCAAGGGCGCTTGAGCGCCTGATGGCCTCTTCAACCCCATGGTTAGCAATGAGCTCAGCGTAGCGAAGGGTGACATTGGTGAGCGCGAAGGTGGAAGTTTGGGGCACGGCTCCAGGCATGTTTGGCACGCAATAGTGGACAACTCCATGCAGTACAAAGGTGGGGTTATCGTGATCGGTTGGTCTACAGGTCGCAATGCACCCCCCCTGATCGACAGCCACATCCACGACAACTGAGCCAGGCGCCATGCGACGGATGAGGGATTCATCAACCAGCTTCGGCGCTTTGGCACCTGCAACGAGCACTGCACCGATCACCAAATCAGCCTCGAGCACACATCGCTCGATGTTGGCTGGATTCGAGTAGAGGGTTTCGATTGAAGCACCAAAGATGTCCTCAAGGTAGCTCATCCGGGCGTGGTCGATCTCGAGAACAGTGACTTGCGCACCCATTCCAACAGCAATGCGAGCTGCATGGGAACCCACAACACCCCCACCGAGAATCACCACCTTCCCCCTGCGGGTGCCAGGCACACCACCAAGCAAGACGCCTTTGCCACCATTTTCTTTTTGGAGGCAAGCTGCACCAACCTGAGTGGCCATGCGCCCCGCCACTTCGCTCATTGGACGCAAAAGCGGCAGGGTACCATCTGGCTGCTGCACCGTTTCATAGGCGATTGCACGCACCTTTCGCTCGAGAAGCACGCGGGTGAGCTCAGGCAGGGGTGCGAGGTGGAGAAAAGTAAAAAGCACAAGACCAGGCCGAAGATAGGGGTATTCACTGGGGAGGGGCTCCTTCACCTTCATCACCATGTCTGCTCCCCAGGCATCTTCTGCTCTTGGAACAATGGTCGCACCAGCATGGGCAAATTCTTCGTCAGAAATGCCTGCGCCAAGCCCTGCCCCCTTTTCGATGAAAACCTTATGACCTGCCCGGGTGAGTGCCGCCACACCCCCAGGGTTGATTCCAACACGGTACTCGCGCGTTTTTATTTCTTTTGGAACGCCGATGATCACGGTGGCCTCCTTTGTGCTTGACCCTACCCTTGAAGCCTTTAAGTCGCCAAGCAAGTGGCAACCCACGCCTAGAGCACTTCTGGGAAAAGCCCTCCAAGCCTCTGGACAGCCTCTTTGACCTCCTGGCTGCGCTCCCGGGGCACAACCAGCAGCGCATCACCTGTATCAACCACAACCAAGTCCTCGACCCCGATCAGCACAATCGCCTTGCGGGCACTCGTGTGCACCAGGTTTCTGCGGGCGTCCACGAACAAGGCCTCACCGACATTGCCCTGAGCGTCCTTGGGTGCGAGTTCCCAGGCCGTGGTCCAGCTCCCCACGTCTGACCACCCAAAATCCGCCATAACGACCCAAATGTTTTGGGCTTTTTCCATCACCCCATGGTCAATTGACTGAGAGGGAGCCTTGGCATATGCCATCTCGATGAGGCCAGGGAGCTCCTCTTCTTTGGCGCTGGCCAAAGGTTCAAAAGCGGAAGCGAGCTCGGGCATGTGGGCTTCGATGGCTTTGAGGATGGCCTGAGCCCGAAACACAAACTGCCCGCTGTTCCAAAGGTAACGCCCGCTTTGCAAAAAAGCCTCGGCCTTGGCTCGATCTGGTTTTTCGACAAAGCGAATGACCCTGCGCGCTTCTCCTGGGCCAATCTCGTCTCCAAATTCAATGTAGCCATAGCCTGTTTCGGGCCGGTTTGGCACCACGCCAAAGGTGACAAGCCCCCCCTCAGAGGCAGCCAGAGCCGCCCGCTCGAGGGCCTGCTGGTAGCGCACCCCATCACTGACAAAGTGATCGGCTGTGAAAACGAAAAGGAGCGCTTCCGGATCGCGACGCAAAATCGCATGGGCTGCCCAAGCGATGCAGGGAGCGGTGTTTTTGCTTTGAGGTTCAGCCAAAAGGTTCTGGGGAGGAAGGTGAGGAACGCGCTTGAGGGTCTCTACGGCCAAGCTTTTGTGCGTCACGATGATCGTGCGTTCGATGGGAACCAGGGCAGAAATGTGCTCGAGCACTCCTTCAAGGAGGCTTTTCCCTTGCCCGGCCAAATCGAGAAACTGCTTGGGCAAGGTTTTGCGCGAAAGAGGCCAAAAGCGTGTTCCCGATCCTCCCGCCATGATCACTGCATAGAAGTGCTTCCTATGCAATTCAGATTGCATGGGGTGCTTTAAACACAAAAACGCTTGGGCTTCAACGCATTCGGGCGTGGACACGGAGAGGAAGCTGCCAGGAGACAACCCTCTGGATGCGGGGCGGAGTCAAAGACTGGGTGATGGCTTGGGCCACACAAGCCTCAAAAGAACCTTCTGAATCAGAAGCTTTTGCAAGCTCAAGCGAAGGCTCAAAAAGGTCATAATCCCCCATGTCGCGAAGGCGCACGGTGAAGCGCAAGTTGAAAAGGGCTCTCGCTTCTTGCTCACGCTTCTGGCTCCAAAGTTGCAGAAAACAATTTGCGATTTGGTTTCGAAGAGAGGCCTGCCCAAGCTGACCACGCATGTCGCCAAGGCCCGGCTGGTTTTCGCCCTCAAGCTCCACACTCACCGCGACCGAATCAGGATTTGGCAAGCTTGGCGGCAAGGTAAAAAAACGTTCGGGCTTGGAAGGTCGATCGAAAAGCGAAACATCGAGACCTTGAGAACGAAAGCGCGCAAGCTCGCGTTCGACTGCTCCTCGCAGAGGCGAGCCAGGCAAAGAATGGCGAAAGCAATCGTAGGCAAAGGATGCACCGTTTTCAAAACCAAGGCCATCGCTTGCTGTTCCAAGCCACAGCGCTGCCTGCTCACAGAGAAGCTCAGGGGGAGGCGGTGCTTCCTCTTTTTCGAAAGCCTCTTTGGCCTGTGCATAGGCTTCTTTGGCTGCTCGAAACTCGCCCTTTTGAGCGAGCGTTCGCGCGCTTGCGAGCAAAATCTCCCCCGCGACGCTCCCTTTTTCAAAACGGCACTGCCTCTCAATGCAAAGTTGCTCTTTTGGGCAATCCCGACTGGCTTCGCAACTCAAGCCGCTTGGAAGCGTAAGGGGCAAGGATGAAGCTTGTTCAAAAGCGCTCTCATTTGAGGGCACGGCTTGGGGGCGAGAGGGGCCCTCGGAAAGAGCAGTGCACCCTTGGAGGACCCTCAAAACACCAGCCCCAAAAGCGAGCTGAGCACCCAAAAAGATCCATTCAAGCAACGCGGAAAGGGATATCCCGAAAATATGGGCATGATGGAAGGCACTCGTTTCAAGCTTCATCAGCCCCTTTATTTTCATCATGATTCGAGAGACTTACCAAAAACCCATGCATCCCCTCCATCGACCATCTCTTTTCGAGAGCTTCTTCAGCAGGCAGCGCAAGCG
>JANWYL010000235.1 GCA_025056955.1 Sandaracinaceae bacterium
GCACCTGAGGAGAGCAAAAAGGCGGATTTTTCGATCCCGAGATCGAGAATCTGCCTGGCTTACAGATGGCTTGCGGCGATTGATGGGAATGTGGCTTTTGGCAGGGGGTTGCTTCACTCCATTCCCCTCCCACCCAAGATTGCGAGGAGTTCTCTTGCGACGGAGGTGATGTCGCCAGCACCCATGGTGAGCACGACGTCACCAGGTTGCAAGCGTTCGACAATGGCTTTGGCCAAATGCGAGCGAGGGCCGACCCATGTGACGTCTCGGTGACCGTGGGAAGCGATTGCTTGTGCCAAGATTTGCGAACTTACACCCTCGATTGGGGCCTCACCCGCTGAGTAGATGTCGGCGATCAAAAGCACGTCCGCACGGTTGAAAGCGCGGATGAAGTGGTCAAAACAAAGTTTGGTGCGCGTATAACGATGAGGCTGAAAGGCAACAACCAAGCGTTTCCCATAGGCCTGCTGAGCTGCCTCAAGGGTTGCTTCAATTTCTGCAGGATGGTGTGCGTAGTCGTCGATGATGGTGATGTCGTTTGCTGCTTTGCCAACAACTGTGAATCGGCGGTCAACACCACCAAAGTGGGCGAGGGCATCTTGGGTGATCGCACGAGGGACACCAATCTCATCAGCAACAGCAATAACGGAAAGGGCGTTGAGAACGTTGTGAGTTCCTGGCATGCGAACGGTGAATGAGCCATCTGGCCGGCCTCGGTGGGAGAGATCAAAGCGCATCGAGAGACCTTCGGCGATGACGTTTTTGGCCCTGTAATTGGCTTGGGCAGAGAAGCCATAGGTGACAACCCGCTTTTCAATTTGAGGGATGATTGATTGAACGGCTGGGTGATCCAAGCAGGCCACAACAAGGCCGTAAAAAGGAAGGCGGTTCGCGAAGTTGACGAAGGCCTGTTTGAGGGCTGAGTGGGTTCCGTAATGATCGAGGTGCTCTGGATCGATGTTGGTGATGACTGCAATCACTGGAGAGAGGCGTAAAAAAGAGCCGTCAGACTCGTCGGCTTCAGCAACCAGAAATTCACCCTTTCCCATTGCGGCGTTAGAGCCAAGCGCGTTGAGCTTGCCCCCAATGATGACGGTTGGATCGAGGCCTGCCTCGCGCAGCACGGTGGCGATGAGAGAGGTGGTGGTCGTTTTGCCATGGGATCCAGCAATTGCTATCCCGTCACGCATCCGCATAAGCTCAGCCAACATTTCGGCCCGGGAGATGACTGGAATGCCACGGCGTTTGGCTTCGATGAGTTCAGGGTTGTCAGGCTTGACGGCGGAGCTAAAGACCACCACATCAGCGCTGCCCACATGAAGAGGAGAATGGCCGAATGCGATTTTCGCCCCAAGTTGCCTCAGGCGCTGGGTGTTTTCGCTTTCGCGCAAATCCGAGCCGCTCACCTCAAAACCAGAGGCGAGGAGAACTTCTGCGATTCCGCTCATGCCAATTCCGCCGATTCCCACGAAATGAATCGTTCGCACGCGGCCTCGAAACATGAGGAGGGATGTAGCACGGGTGTTGAACAAAAAGCCAATTTCTTGGGGTGTGGTCAATGGAGCGCACCTTTTTCATGGCACCTTTGGGGGCTCACGGCTTGTGGGTGGTGGGTTGGTGTTGGCTGGTTGCTTGTGGTCGGTGAGAGTGGAATCCTCGGCTGCAGCTCTGACCATGGGAATGGTTGGCAAGAGAGGAAGAGCATTTCTCATTTTGAGCAAGAATGGTTGCAAGCCCAAAAAGCATATGGCTACCCCCGAGATCCCCTCGATCTTGCCCGCGTTGCTGATCGGATTGGTGATGGGTTGATTGCAGAGGTGCTTGGGAAGCCAGGGGAACCCATTTCGCTCAACGAGATACATCACCTCTTTTTGGCCCTGCGTCTTGTACCATGGATGGATGCGCCAGAGGTGGTGATCCCACGCCTCACCGAATTGGCTTGCTCAAAGGATCCCGATCTCGCATTTGCTGCGACAAAAGCCCTCATCACTGTGGCTCGGTCGGTGGACGCGAGGGTGCTTGATGATAGAGAAATTGACCTCAAGGTGTTTGAAGAAGGTGTTGAGCGAATTCAAAAAGGATGTAGACAGGGTGAAGCGCGGCCAGATATCGCTCAAGCGCTTGGGGAGGTGAAATGGATATTGGGTGATGTGATTGGGAGGAATTCGTTACAAGGTGATGGTTCGGCCGCCAACTAGGTGCTTGGAGAATTTTTGGAGCTTGTGATGGGTGGGGAGGGATCAGGCCCAAGATACACGCGTTCTTCTTTGCACGCGTAGGTTGAGGGTGTTAGTTTAATGACAGTGTGCAAAGGAATATCAATGAAGGGACACTCATATGGTGGGTGATCCATGAGGTAAGCATAGAGGGCACGCAGCACCGCCTGGTGGGCGATCACCAAAACAGGTGTGCGCTCGCGCTCGATTTCGACAATCACCGGCTCAAGGCGCTTGATCACGTCGCGATATGATTCCCCCCGAGGGTAGCGGTACTCGAATTTGTCTTGCTTGCGCGCCTCGTACTCGGCAGGCAGACGGCGCTTGATTTCCTCATAGGTCATGCCGTCGCAGTCACCTGCATCGATTTCGTCAAGGGCACGCCACTCAACAAAAGGGCGGACCAAGACGCGGGCTGTCTCGATCGAGCGGCGAAGGGTGCTCGTAAAGATAACGAGATCACCCTCACCGATTTCTTTGGCAACGTAGCCAGCAAGGCGCGCAGCGAAGGCTTCACCTCGTGGAGAAAGGGGGGGATCTCCACCGAGTCTCCCTTCGATGTTGAAGGTGCTTTCACCATGGCGGGCAAGGTAAACGGGACGGGGAAGGGGATGAAGGTTGATCAAAAAATAGACAAGCCGCGATGGTAGATAACCTTGAATCCGGTGGGCTTCCACCTTTCGACCGACGTCGATGACCTTGATGTAACTCCCTTCACTGGGCTCGACAGGCTCGTAGACTTTGGCGTAATTTGCAATGCGTTGCTGAAAGTCAGCAACAGCGGCATCCGGATCCATGCCTGCATAGTCAGGCATGTGGAGCTTGGTTTGGCGGATATTGGATTCGATGACTTCCTCGTCCTCACAGATCGACTCGACGAAGACGACTTGGAGCCCAGCTTCTTGGCATCGGGCGGCGACTTCGGCGCGGCGTTGACGGGTGGAGTTGGTGGCGTCGTATATCCCAACTTCGCCCCCTTCGCCGAACCACGCAATCATGTCGTCGAGGGCCATTCGGGCGACCATTGCCCGTGCTGCCGCAGCTTCTTGGTTTGAGGGGTCGAAGAATCGGTGATCCTTCTGGCTGCCCAGGTGGGCTCGGCGGTAGTTGCCCACGTTAAAGACGCGCGTGCGGTAGCCAAGCCACGAAAAATAGCGCGAAAGACGGCGGGCAATATGGGTTTTCCCACGGGCAGGGAGGCCAACCATCACGATTGCCAGGCGGACATGCTGAGGGCGATCGCGGGGAGGAGGAAACATGGCTTGATCGGATTTTAGCCCAGAAGCGCTTGGGGCAAGAGGCAAGCGAGTGAAGACAAAAGGGGAGTGAGAACAAGAAAAGGATGCGAGGTGAAACGATGTGTGGAAAAGCGATGAAAAAATTAAGGTTCTTGGTTTATTTCTATTTGAGCGGGTGGGTGTGGGGAGGTGGTGTTTCCAAGGCCCAGCTCGATCTCAGCCAACCGGTGGTCCAACGAGCGCCCGCCCGCCTTTTCATTGTGCACGATGCGAAGGGCCATGAAGACGTCATGATATCTGTCCAAGGAAGAGAGGAGGTGTGTCGGACCCCTTGCGATGTGCTTGTGCCTCCAGGTGAAGTGAAGATCAAGGCGCGTCACGCTTCTCGACGCTTTCAGGTGGGGAGTGGGTTGTCCTACGACGTTGAGGTTGATCTTGGTTGGGAGCACATAGAGACTTACGTGCTAGGGTGGGTGTACATGGTTGGGGGATTTGTCATGGCCAACTTGATCGTTCCTGGGATTGGGCGATTGCTTGGCTATTGCACGTATTTTGGGATTTTTGATTGGGCTGTACCCTCTTGTTATCCTCGCGATGTTGGGTGGCGGGTCCATTTCATTGCTTGGACCTTTGTTTCCCTATTTGGCGCAATTGTAGCACTGATAGGGGTGCTGGATGTGGCTGGGGGGGAGGTGCGGGTGAAGCCAAGGAATGAGGAGCAGAAAATCACCAGGCGTTCACCTTCTTTGCGTTTGGAACCACAACTGGTTGAAGGAGGGGGGGCTGGGATGCTCGCGATCACCTTTTAGAAGGGCGCGCGGTTGGTGCCACTTGTGACTGCCTAGTTGTGCTTCTTTTTGGATGGTATCGGCTCTTTTGCTCCATTCGA
>JANWYL010000236.1 GCA_025056955.1 Sandaracinaceae bacterium
ACGACAATATCTCCAACCCTCATGGGGGAGAGAAACGTCACGTCATCAATCGCCGCTGTGACAGCAATGCAGCCGGCATGGCGCTGCGCACAAATTGCAGCAGCGATATCCATCCACGCAAGAATGGTCCCTCCGAAGGCAGTGCCAAGGGCATTCGAATGCTGTGGCAAAACCAGCTCTGTCATTTGGGTAATCGATTCTCTTGGTGAACGAGGCAAGGGAGGCATAATGCAAAATGATTGCAAGATGAGCTAAACCTACGAAGCATCAATCATGCACATGGGAAAAGAAATACAAGAGGTACTTGAGCGCTTTGGTTTCGACGAAACCTTGTTCAATGAATTTGTCAAGCGAGCTAAAAAAAAGGAGTCCAGCGTTATCACTGAACCGATATCTCCACCAAATCACGGGTGTTTTATTTCCCTTCCTCCTCAGGGCAGCAATGAGCGGCAACACCTCGAGTCCAAAGGAGCAGAGGCCATCGCTTCGGGCAAAGTGGCATGCATCATCCTGGCAGGCGGGATGGCCACCCGCTTTGGAAATGTGGTGAAAGCCACGGTGCCAGTACTGGGAGAAAAAACCTTCTTAGACATCAAACTCCAAGGAGTCGCAAGATACGGTCAAAGGATAAGCGTTTGGATCATGACAAGCTTTGCGACGCACGACGCCATCGAATCCCATTTGCTAAAAAGAGAATGGAAAGAAAGGCTTGATATCAAGTGTTTCCCCCAGTTTTTATCTTTGCGTCTAAATCCAGACGCTTCAGTGTTTTATGATGAAACCGGATCTCCCTCGCCGTACGCGACGGGTCATGGTGATCTGCCAGCTGCTTTGAAAAAAAGCGGGCTTCTTGAATCTTTTATCAAAAAAGGCGGAAAAGTGTTGTTTGTTTCTAACGTTGACAACGTCGGTGCAACGCTTGAGCCTGCGATCATCGGTTGGCACCTGGAACACGGTGCTCCACTGAGCATAGAAGTGGCCCCCAAAAAGCCAGGAGACAAGGGAGGAGCTCCTGCAGTCGTTTCAGGTCGAACAGTGATCGTTGAAGGCTTCCGATTTCCACCATCTTTTGACCAAGATTCTATTCAAGTTTTTAACACAAATACATTTACGATTTCTGCTGATTCAATCAAGGAAGAGATCCCTCTTCCTTATCATCCTGTTGAAAAGACAGTGAAAAATCAAAAGGTGTTACAATTTGAGCGGTTGTTGGGCGAGTTAAGCTTTTTCATCGAAACCCGTTTTTTGTTGGTTGAAAGAGAGGGAGAAGGAAGTCGTTTTTTACCTGTCAAAGATGTCGATGAACTCAATCAAAGAAGAATGGCCATCATTAAAATTGCAGAAGAGCTAGAGAAAAAATATCTCTAAGTTGTTTTTTGGATTGTTTTTAACGAAGCAGAAAAGATGGCAAACGCCATAAATTTTTGTTGTTTTGCTCGCTTTGTATCAGCAAATCATGAGTGAGGTGGAGCTTGTCCATGTGGTATCAATGCCTGCATTGTGATGTGAAGTTTGACTTTGAAGAAGATGGAAAGCCCCGTTGCCCTCGATGTTTGAGAACCACCGGCATACAAGAATTTCACCCTGAGGCTGCTCGGAGGCCTCTTCGAAAAAAGCTTCTCTGGGCAATGGCTGGCATTGGAGGAGCACTTCTCCTTGTGGGAGTGAGCAGTGTTTTCTGGTGGCGGTCTTCCGCATCGACAACAAAGGGCAAGCCTCAGCTGATTTTTTCACCATCTGAGTTGAAAGAGCAGTTGGTGTCTCTTGGGATTCGCCAACCAAAGCCCATTGCAGAACTCTTTGTGGGGGATGCATCGATTGCCCGCTTTGCCAAGGAGATGGCACAGGGCAGTTCCAAAAGAGATCAAGCCTTAAGCCTTCAAAAAGCACTGGGTGAAACCCTCAAGCGTCATGGAATTCAATGTGTTCTTCCGTTCAGACCGAGGCCGACGCCTCCCATGAGCGCGCAGGAGTTATTTGCAGCGATTCAAACGAAAGACCAATCGCTGGCTCCTTACCCCCTTGAGCTGGCTCTATTTCTAGTCACTGCTCTCCGAGAGCTTGGGATCCCAGCAGCCGTCGCGGAGATCCACCAACTCCCCGAGCTCAAGCGCCCACCCGACCCCACCGGCCAATTCGGATACTTTGGAAGCGTTCTCCTCGAGCCAAACTCAGAGCAAGCACTGCTCCTCCTTGATCCATTTGGGGGCCGCTCATTTGAGCCCAGCTCTGTTGAATTGCGGGTCCTATCGGATCTGCAGGCAGTTGGTGCCTGGCTCAATTTACGTGCGATGCATCTGCTACTGCATGATAACCTCCCAGAGAAAGCACTGGAAGCGAACGCCCAAGCGCTCAAGTTGGATCCTCGTTCTGCAAACAGCCGTGCCGTGCGGGCCTCGATCCTAGTTGCACTGGGCAATTTCCCCGAAGCCCAATCTGAGCTTGAAGCGGCTGTGCAGTTGTGCCCCAGCGGCCCTCACCGCCACCTTCTTGCCCAACTTCATCTGGCCCGAGGGGCTCTCGACGAGGCCCGTAGGCTCCTTGCCCAAGTCCTTGAGCAATTCCCATCAGATGGCAGTGCACGGGCAACACTGGCAGCTCTCCACCTGGCACAAGGAGATGTGGAAGCAGCCGAAGCAGAGCTCAGTGAAGCCGAGCGCACCGACCCCCAACCCCCGACTGTACCGACACTTCGTGCCATGCTTTTCGCCGAGCGTGGAGAAACCCAAAAAGCGTTGGTCGAAATCGAACGTGCCCTCAAAAATTCTATAGATCCCAACACACACCTCGTCGCAGCCCAAATCTATCGACAAGCAGGCCAGTTCGACAAAATGCGAAAAGAAGTAAAAACATTCCTTGCAAAAGCTCCCTCACACCAAAAAGAAGCCCTCCGGTCCCTCATTTTGCAACGGTTGGGCCCAACTGCGATTGGCGACGAGCTCGAAGAAGAAAAACCAGAAGACCCAAATGCATCAAAGGAGCGCTTGCAGCTTGAGCTCAACCCTCAAATTGCGCCAACTCTCCCGTCAGAGCCTGAAAACAGTGGCCCATCCTTGCTAGAGCCAAAGCAAGAGCCAACCATTCTACTTGGAAATCGCAAACGCTTTGGTTTAGGGGTTGGCTCGCTTTCAATTGGAGAAAGCAAATAAAGCACACGGCTAATAAATAAAACCCACAAGCCTATATGTAGGCGGTAGTCTTTAAATTAAATCATTCTTCCTCGTTTCGCCCCCCCGAAAAAACCCCAAGACGAATGAGGTAATACAATAGGGTCAAAACTGATGTAAGGGCCGCTCCAACGTAGGTCATTGCTGCGGCATTTAGCACCTTGCTTACCCCCTCCGCTTCACGGCGGTCTGTGACAATGCCAAGCTTGGCCAAGGCTTCCTTGGCACGACGAGAAGCATCGAATTCTACTGGCAATGTGATGATTTGAAATAATACAACTGCACTGAAAAACAAAATTCCAAGCCAAATCAATTGCACAGAAGCAATCGCAAATCCAATCGCAATGAGAATAAAGCTCACATTTGAGCCAAAACTTGCAACTGGAACAGCCGCATTTCTCAAAGCAAGCGGAGCATATTGATCCTTGTCCTGAATGGCATGGCCAACTTCGTGAGCAGCAACTGCTATTGCTGAAATGGATCGATCGTAAAACACGCTCTCAGATAAGCGCACCTCTTTTTCTTTTGGATCGTAGTGATCGCTTAAAACACCTTCGTGAGGCACAACACGAACGTGAGATAGACCAAATCGGTCAAGGAGGTAACGGGCCACCTCTGCTCCGCTCATGCCTGTGGCGGTTGGCACATCAGACCACTCTGCAAAACGAGAACGCGTGGACCATGCGGCCCAGGCCGAAAGAAGCATTGCAGGTGCCAGAATGACAAAATAGAGTGGATCAAAAAACACGGCGCTACCCTCTCTATTGTTCAATCAAAAAGTGTTCATGCATCACGCGCTGTCAACAGAGGGAGCGCTGCCAGCTTGCAAAAGCATCTGTCGCCTCCACCAGAGCCGCAGCAATCCCTGGCTCGTAAGCTGAATGTCCAGCGTCTTCAATGATGCACAGCCTGGCTTCCGGCCAACGACGGGACAGATCCCATGCGTTGGAAAGGGGGCAAACCACATCGTAGCGGCCGTGAACAATCACAGCAGGGATATGGCGAATTCGCTCGACTCCATCCAGGAGTTCTTCTTCGTAACTGAAAAAGCCCTTATGCACAAAATAGTGCGCTTCGATTCTCGCAAAAGCGAGACAAAATGCATCGTCCATTGCGCGCTCGAGAAATTCTGGGCGAGGACGCAAAAAGCTCGT
>JANWYL010000237.1 GCA_025056955.1 Sandaracinaceae bacterium
TGTAGGGGATCAAAGCGCCATCTGGCTGAAGGTCGACCAATCTCTGGAGACTCCTCCACTCGAATCTCCACATACCTTCTAGAAAGCTTATGACGGCTACCATGTTACTTGCGCGAAAAAAACGCCTTCGCACAGTGGCTCCACAAGATGCCATATGGGTAGAACTTGAGGTTCCATTCCACGATGTGGATGCGCTCTCTGTGGTATGGCATGGCTGGTATTTCAAGTACTTCGAACTTGCAAGAAGCGCCCTTTTCCGAGCTCATTCAATCGATGCGAGCGATCTTGCTCCGCTTGGCCTGGCCATGTACGTGATCGAAACCCAATCACGCCACCTGCGTCCTTTGCGTTATGGCGATCGCTTCCAAGTGGCCGCTTGGTTTAGCGAATATACCCCTCGTATCGAAGTGAGTTACGAAATTCGGAAAGGCGACGAAACACGAGTTGCCCAAGGTCGCACTGTCCTTGTGACCTTACAGATTTCTCCTCAGAAGCCCGAAGAGAGCCAGATGTTGCTTGAAACGCCTCCAGTTTTGCTTGAGCGGATGCGAGGGCCTCGCAAAGCCGTTTTGGGTGCTCATGTTCCCGGGGCCTCCAAATAGGTCCTCTGGACTTCCAAAGCCCCCCTCGACTAAGCTCCGCCCGTCGTCGTGATGATGAGCGAGCCCTGGGTTCAACCACATTCCATCCCCCTTCTTCTTGTGCTTGCTTTGCTTGCTCTCCTTCCTTTTGCTTTCATGACGCTTACAAGCTTTGTTAAGTTTTCAATCGTTTTCTCGATTTTACGCAATGCCCTTGGAGCAGGTCAGGTGCCAAGCGGGATGGTGATTTCCGCCTTATCAATGGTGCTTTCTGTGCTTGTGATGTTTCCAGTTGGAGAGCGCGTCATTCAGGCGATTGATCCAATCATTCAGCGCATCGACTACCGCAACCCAAGAAGCTCGACCGAAGGGATTTTTGAGGCCATCCAAAAAGGAATTGAACCTCTTCGCACCTTTTGGGAGCGCAACTCTTCCACCCGAGAGCGCTCGATTTGCCTAAGCCTTGCCAAAAAAGCGCAAACAAGTCCTGATTCATCCATCAGTGAAAAGGATCTCAGCGTTATTGTCCCTGCCTTTATCCTCACCGAGCTTCGGGAAGCTTTTGAAATTGGCGTTTTGATATACATCCCATTTCTTGTTATCGATCTCGTGATTACCAATTTGCTCCTTGCGCTTGGAATTCAGACACTCAGCCCAACCCAAATTTCCATCCCTTTTAAACTGCTTCTTTTCACAATGGTTGATGGGTGGGCGCTGCTATCGAGCTCCCTGGTGTTGGGTTATTCCCATTGACGCCAAAAGACGCGGTCCAGAAGCATTGGATTTCTCTTGTGGAAAGCACCCTTTCACATCAAAACGAGTCGAAGCATGACCGTACAAGGCGAAAAGCTCAGAGAACAAAAGCGCGAACTGCCATTCGACTTTGACCGGATTGCATCAAGCTACGACCTGCTTGCAGCGTTGAGCCCCGGCTACCACCGGCACCTCCTTCAAAGTGCATCCCATCTCCCGTGTGCGCCTGGAGTACGCATTGCCGATCTTTGCTGCGGCACGGGCGCATCGACCCTGGCCATACTCAAGCATTGCCCTCAGGCGGTGGTGGTTGGCCTCGATGCCAGCGAAAAAATGCTTTCAATCGCCAGAAGCAAGCCCCAACTCAACTCGGTCTCTTTCGTGCTTGGGGACGCGACCTTTCCTCAAAGCGCCGGCCTGGAGGGCCCCTTTGATGCATTGTTTGGGGCATATGCCCTTCGTAACCTCCCGGATCCAGATCTGGCCCTGTCGAACTGGAAGTCGATGCTGCGGCGAGGCGGCCGTTTGGTGCTGCACGAGTTTTGCCTCTCTGGCAGCGCCCTGAGCCGCTTGGCTTGGGATGCAATTGCATTGGGTTTGATCCTTCCAGCAGGCGTGATCCTGTCTGGGCGCGCTGGCGTGTATCGCTACCTCCACGAGAGCGTTCGCACTTTCGACACAGTGGATGCCCTCGAAGCCAGGCTTGCACGCGCTGGATTTGTTCAGGTACGGAGCTTCCCGATTCGCGGCTGGCTCCGAGGCATCCTCCACACCTTTGTCGCAGAATGCCCATAGGCATCTTTACACAGGATTCCGCTGGTCCTCTGAAAACCTTTCCACCCACGCTCAAGCAAAAACGTGATAGGAATCGGTTGCCCTTTGGAAATGGGCAGGGAAGCCAGCTTTAGGCGAGGCCTTACGCTCTCCTTCGTGAAGCAAAATTCGGCCGTTGAGTTTTTTCACCTAAGCGCAACTGTCCAGGGCTGCCATGGCTGTCGGCCGAATCCTTTACAGAGCTTCGAGCACTCTCGTTTCGCAAATTTTTGTCAAACGAGGCCCCAAGCGGCGGCTTTATCTCTCGACTGTCGACTCCAAAGCCGACCTTCCATCCCTGGCCCTCCTGGCCTCCTTGACGTCCCCTTGATCCGATTCCGCCATTCATCCATGGTCTTGGCATGCTGCTCCGCTTCAAAGTCGAGGGCATGAGTTGCACCCACTGCGCAGAAGCCATCAAGCGTGCAATCGTCTCGCTCCCAGGCGTGCGCCGCGTCACCGTGCAACTTCATCCAGACGGGGAAGCCATCGTCGAAGGGGAGTGCTCGGCTGAGAGCATCATTTCTGCCATCGAAACCGAAGGATATCGTGCCACTCTCAAGGGCTAGGAGCCCCCACTCCCGCGATCGTATACATAGAATCCCCTCCCTGACTTTCTCCCTAAAAACCCTGCCCTCACCATTTGGCGCAAAAGGTGAGGAGGACGAAAGGCCTCTCCAAGCTCGCGGTAAAGGTGCTCAAGAATCATGAGGCGCACATCGAGCCCAACCAGATCGGTCAGTTTGAGAGGCCCCATCGGGTGGCGATAGCCAAGCTCCATCCCTTTGTCGATGTCCTCGGCCGATGCCACTCCTTGTTCAAGCATTCGAATTGCTTCACACCCAAGCAGCACCCCAAGTCGCGTGGTTGCAAAGCCAGGAGTATCGCGCACAATGATGCTTTGCTTTCCAAGTTCTCGCAAAAAATTCACGCTCTCTTCTATGGTTGAAGGGCTTGTTTGAAGCGCGCGCACCACCTCGACGAGCTCCATGATGGGCGCCGGGTTAAAAAAGTGTAAGCCAATCACACGCTCAGGGTGAGCTGTGTTTGCTGCGATTTCTGTAACCGGCAAGGAGCTCGTGTTTGTTGCAATGATTGCACTGGCTGGAAGCGCGCGGCTAATGCGTGAAAGCACCTCGATTTTGAGGTCCAAGCGCTCTGGAATCGCCTCGATCACAAGCTCCGCATCTTGGCTGGCTTCAAGTGCATCGGTAGAAACGCGAATCCGTTTGAGTGCCGCGCGAGCATCGTCTGGGCCAATTTTTCCCTTGTCTTGAAGCTTTGCAAGGCTGTTTTCGATTTTGGCAAGGGCTGCTTCAAGTTGCTCCATCTTGACGTCGACGAGCGATACTTCCACCCCTGCTTGGGCACATGCTTGAGCAATCCCATGCCCCATTGTGCCCGCACCAATCACACTCACTTTGCGGATCTTCATGCCCAACACTTAGCACGAAGCCCACCTCTGACAGGCAAATTCCATGAGTCAGGGTGGAGGGTCGACTCCCTTCGGCCATCCTCTGGCCTCCCTCAATGCCAAGGGTCCTCGCCACTTGCTCAGCGAGACGAAGGAGAAGCAGTCGCTAGAAATTCATCCCCTGGATTCGCCTCTCGCTCAAAAGCTCCCCCAGCACACCCATCGCATGCGCCAACAGCATGGACCCTTCTCCCCCACACTTTCATCAAGTGGCAACCATTTTTTGGTTCAGGCGAGGAAGCAAAACCATTTTAACCCCCCACCTGGGCAAAAATAAGAAGCAATCCACTTGCCTCGATGGGTCAGACCTTTGAGGCGCCAAGCCAGGGTCCTCATCTCACCCCTTTGAAAGTCAAGCGCTGGGCTCTCTCTATCCCGTGTTTTTCAAGATTTGCAGGCCAGATTATCGGCATTCTTTGGGCTCCCACCTACCTCCAGCCTAGTCCCCCCTCCCTTATCCCTGGTGAACGCTCCCCATCAACGCATCACAGGTATGAGTTGATGCCATAAGCCCGCTGAAGCTGAATCAATGTCTGAAGGAAAGACTCGTCCGAATCTAGGCGACGCCGCAATCGCATGAGCTCATCCCTTTCCTCTGGGGTGAGAGGACGCGACCTCGCAGTCTCTTCAAGATCCCTCACCCTGTCTTGCCGCTCAGAAATCTGGCGCAAAAGTTCAAAG
>JANWYL010000238.1 GCA_025056955.1 Sandaracinaceae bacterium
CTTGCACCCGCTCACCGTTGACGTAAGTTCCGTTGAGCGAGCCCAAATCTCTCAGCACATGGCGACCGTTGATGAGCACGATGTGGCAGTGTTCTTTGGAAACACCAAGATCCATGACTTGGATGGTGTTGTTTGGGTGACGTCCAATCGAGTTGTGCGGTTGAAGCACGAACTCGCGGCGCCCTTCCGCATTTAATACGATCACACGCGTCATCGCATGCTCCTCAGTATTGGCAAGAACGAAGGGTAAAGCCCTTGCTGGGGTGCGCTGCCTTTGTGCTCCTGCATTGTATTCTCGTTTACCGAAAAAGAGACCATCGGTTTGGGCATGGTCATTCCGCATGCTACGTGAAGGGATAGGGGAAGGTCCAGTGCACTTTTTGAGTGCGATAAGATTTTAGAGTGCGATGGGAGGGTCTTCTTCGATGCCAAGGAGCCAAGCCCTCACCTTTGCGACCACAAAAATCGAGCCCGTCACGACCACTTCTCCGCTTGGGCCAGCAAACCCTTTGGCTTTCTCAAAGGCTTTGATGATGTCGGCTTCGGCAATGCCATTTACAAATGTGGCGAGAGAGAAGGCGCTTTCAGAGCGTGCCAGTGGTGCTTGGGTGCAGACGATATGGTCAAAGCATAGGTGCAGTATTTCAAGCATCGTGCGCCAATCTTTGTCAGCCATTGCTCCAAAAAGGAGGATGCGCTTACCAGATGGAGCGGAGATGGTGTCAAGATAGGCCCTTAAGCTGCGTGCACCATCGGGGTTATGGGCCGCATCAAGCAATACCTTGACCCCATTTGGGCCATGCGTCGATATGGTCTCAAGTCGCCCTGGCCACACAACGTCCCTAAGCCCCTTTCGAACAGATGCGCACACCACAGGACGACCAAGCGCTTCCATGCCAAGCTTAAAAGCGGCAGCTGCGAGAGCCGCATTTCTTGCTTGGTGGCTCCCCTGAAGGCCAAGGGTAATACCAACACATTCGAAGTTGCCAAAATTGATTCTCAAGCCCTCTGCTTCCTCTTTCACCTGAATTTCGCGGTCGAGGGCAAAGGAAGGGGCGTTGTGCGAGAGGGCATAGGCATCGATCACATCTCTTGCAGTGGTTCCCCGTTGATCCTCAGGTGCATCAGCTGCGTGTACCACAGGTACACCATTTTTGATGATGCCTGCTTTTTCGCGGGCGATTGACACGATATCTGGACCCAGGCGATCGGTGTGATCGAGATCAATGTGTGCGATGGCGCACGCAAGGGGGCGCTCAATCACGTTGGTGGCGTCTAGACGCCCACCCAAACCCACTTCAAGGACGACGAGGTCGAGGTTATGGTCGGCGAAGCTTTCAAAGGCGACGAGGGTCATTGCTTCGAAGAAAGAACAAGCCAAATCGGACTTTTGTTCCAGCATGCGACGCAGGGCTGCGATTCTGGCGCACAGCTCCTCGCGAGAAATCGTTTGACCGTTGATGCGGATGCGCTCTGTAAGCGAGTGGAGGTGAGGAGAAGTGTACAGGCCTGTTCGAAGGCCGTGTTGTCGCGCGATGGACTCGATCATGGCTGAGGTTGAGCCTTTGCCGTTGGTCCCTGCGACGTGAATCACTTGCAGCTTACGTTCTGGATTTCCACACATGCTGCAGAGCAAACGCATGCGCTCAAGGCCAGGGCAGATGCCACGCTTTCCAAGCGCATACATCCATTTCAGGGCTTCTGAGTACTCGGATGGCACTTCCATGGTTCAACCGACTCCAAGCTGCGCTGGCAGCAGGGATTTTTTAGTCACAAAGGTGGGAGATCACACGCGCAATCACTGAGCGCATTTCGCGGCGCTGAGCGATCAGGTCGATCATCCCATGTTCAAGCAAGAACTCTGCGCGCTGAAAACCCTCAGGGAGTTTTTGGCGAATGGTATTTTCGATCACACGGGGACCAGCAAAGCCAATGAGGGCTCGTGGCTCAGCGATATTGACATCGCCAAGCAAGGCAAAGCTTGCAGCCACCCCGCCTGTTGTTGGATGGAGCAACACGCTGATGAAGGGAACACCCGCTTCTCGCAGCTGTCCAAGGGCTGCCACTGTTTTGGCCATCTGCATAAGCGATAGAACCCCCTCTTGCATGCGGGCTCCTCCTGAGCTTGAGAGCACAACGGCTGGTTCCTTGTTTTTTGCAGCACGTTCGAAGAGACGCGTGATTTTTTCACCGACAACAGAGCCCATGGAGCCCCCCATGAACCGGAACACGAAGACCCCGAATTGAATTGGCTTTCCACCTATCGAACCTCGGCCCACAATGATGGCTTCTTTCGCGGCGCTTTGGCGTTGGGCTGCTTCGATACGGGCTGGATAAGGCTTTTCATCGACAAAGTTCAAGGGATCTCGAGGCACCAAAGCAGCATCGAGCTCCTCGAAGCTGCCCGGATCGAGAAGCAGTTCGATCCAGCCTTCCGCAGAAAGGGGGTAGTGGTGATGGCAAGAGGGGCATACTTCGTGGTTTTGGGTGAATTCATCGGCAAGGAGCGTTACTCCGCATGCATCGCAGCGACGAAACACTCCTTGCCCAAGCGTTTTTTTCTCTGAAACATCCGTGACTCGCTTTTTGGCAAACCAGGGCATTTCCACCTTCCTCCTTCACATCTGCACGAAGGGCATCGCATCTCATCGCATTCTTAGCAGCTGCTAGAAAAAGCGAGGCATCGACCTGCTTTTTTCTGGAAGAACACCCAAGCCAATAGCGCCATCCAAGATGCAGGTGTAAGCCGGTCACCCCAGCGCACCCAAAAGGTGATTTCTTCAGAAAGCTTTGCTTCCACTTTCAAAACACCCCTTTGAAAAGGTGGTAAAGATGCAATCACCTCGCCTGTTGACGCAATGAGGGATGTGATCCCTGTATTTGTGGCACGCACAAGATCCCTTCGGGTTTCGATGCTCCTCATCCTTGCGAGGAAATGATGAAGGCGGAGTGCATTGGTTTGGCCAAACCAGGCGTCGTTCGTATGATTGGAGAGAATTGATGGCTTCCAGGTACGGACCACATTCCGAACGTGGTCTGGGAAGAGATCTTCGTAACAATTAAGGATTCCCCATTTCCTTCCTTGCACTCTGATGGCTGCACCCAAGGGTGGGCCAGGACGCAAGCCTGGACCAACCCAATGGTTAAGAATGGTCAGCTGTTCTCGGAATGGAATCCGTTCGGTAAAGGGCATGAGCACGAACTTGTTTGCAATACCGATCAATTGGCTTCGGTGCATTCCAATCACGCTGTTGTGCAGCCCTGACTTGCTTTTTGTAATCGCCCCAAAAACGAGGTGGCTCCGAAAGCCGCGGCTCCAAGCTTTCACAAAAACGTCGTTGTTGAGTTCTTCTTGTGAGAGCACCCACGGAAAGGTGGACTCTGGCCAGACCACCACATCCACTTGCTGAGCATCGAGGGCAAGGCCCAGCGAGCGGCTCAACGCAAGCTGTTCGTTCCATTTCGATGGATCCATGCGCTCGCGGACTGAAATCGCGTGCTGCACAGCACCAACTTGTATTCCAGGACCTTTTTCCCTCTGCCTGCGCTCAACCTCAAGACGCCACGTTCCCCATGCGGTCGGTGCCACGAGGCAGATGGCAGCGAGCCAACCCGCTGTGCCTCCGGTGAAAACCTTTCTTCGTCGCAAGGCACGCTGAAGATCCCATGCGGTGACCCACATGAGTGCATCGAGGAGAGGTTCACCTCCGATTTCAGCGAGTTGCACCCATGGAAGTGCACCGAGTTGAGAGTGAGATATGCGCCAAGGAAATACCATTGGAACACCATCGAAAGCAACTAACCCTGCGATGGGCCAAGCGAGAAGGCCAATCCTCTCACGTGTGGCACTACACTTACAACAAATCCCATCCATCGTTGAGCGGAGGAAGCACGTGGCAGCGAAAGGAATGCTTTGAATCACCCAGCCCAAGAAAGCAATACCCCATGCAAACAACCATGGAATCGGTGTGTGCTCCGTAACCAGTTCAACGAGCCAACTTGTGCTCAACGCATGGGCGCCACATCCAAAGGCGAGCCCCAACGCTGTTACGTGCCTCTTGCTTAGATTTGAATCAAGGGAATCAAGGGCTTGTTCGACAAGCATGACCATGAGCACGAGCCCCGCCCAAGCCACTCCCCAGGCTTCAAAAGGGGCACCACCCATGGCCATGGCCGCGCCGCCTAGCGCTGCAATCAACAATCGCTTTGCTTGGTGTGGGATGAGGTGAGAAAGTTTTTTCACCATGGT
>JANWYL010000239.1 GCA_025056955.1 Sandaracinaceae bacterium
CACAACCATCGTTGGGATCCCCAAAACAGAGCTAAGCCTTTCCCCAAGAGCAGGGTCGTGGTAGCTTGCGCTCCGCGGCACCAAGCCGATCCGCAGCACGTTTAACCCGGCAGCAAGAAGGGCCTGTACAACCCCAAGAGGCGGAGTGCCATCTCCCTCTCGAGGAAAAGGGGGAGGACGCTCCGTTGGTCGGTTTTCATCTTCGACAGCCGCTTCAGCTGGGCTTCCTTCAAACTCGAACTCGACTGAAAGGGGCTCAGGCAGTTCGCTTGGCTCAATCGGCCAGCCGAGGGCCTGCGCGAGGGCCCGATGGAACTCAACCATCGTGGTCCAGCGATACCGGCGATCCGGCTCAAGGGCCCGGGCAAATACCGCCCGGAGTGCCGAAGGCAGCCACTCCAGGGCAGCTCCGTACCATCCGAGGAGCTCCTCCCCGCGGGCAGCCACATCGGCCAGGCGGCGTTCGAAGGGACGAAGCCCCGTCAAGCACTCCAGCCAAGTCGTGGCAAGCGACCATATGTCGGAGCGGTGATCAGGACGTGCCTTGCCTTCAAGTATCTCGGGAGCAAGATAAGGACGGGCCCGCTCAAGGTAGAAAGCGTCCCACAAAGAGGGAACGGCAAAGTCCATGAGCTTTGGCACAATATGGTCCTCGACTTGGGCAAGGAGAATGTTTGAGGGGCGAACATCGAGATGCAAAATCCCGCAAAAATGAGCAGCGATCAGCGCATCAGAAATCGGAAGAAGAAATTCCGCGCTCTCTTGAAGCCCAAGCTGCCCTCTCCGCAAGCGCTCAGCGAGGCTCTCCCCCTCGAAGCGTTCCACAACCACATAGACCTCCCCTTCTTGGGTAACGTCCGCATCGAGAGGGGTGAGGGCATGGGGGTGGACAAGCCGTGCACTCGCTTGAAGATCGCGCAGGACCTGCTCCGGTCGCACGCCAAAGGGGAGCCTAAATATCTTGATGTGAAAAAGCCTACCCGTCCAGCGATGAATGGCCTCGTAAAGCCACCCCATGCGCCCCCGGGCAACCTCCCGAAGCAGTTCATATTTGCCCAGTGTGCTTGATCTCCGCATCTCCCCATCTCATGAGCTCAAAACCAAAGCACCAAACCCATCACTGCTTCTCCTCCTTCTCTCCAAGCTGAGCAAGCTCGGCTTCGCTGGCAAAGTGGGCAAGGCGAGCAAAGGCGGCGTAGCGCTTGCGGATATCCTGCATGCTCACCGTGCTCAGGCGGCTCACCGAAATCCCTTCCACGCAGAAGGAAGCCACAACTGAGCCATAGATGACTGCTCGGCGCAGGCTTGCCCCGTCCACGCGATCTTCGGAAGCCAGTGCGCCAAGCATCGCCCCTGCAAAGGAATCTCCTGCCCCTGTTGGATCCACCACATCTTCCACGGGATAGGCTGGAGCGCTGAAAACGGTGCCGTTTTCAAAGAGAAGCGCCCCATATTCTCCCCTCTTTATCACAACGATGCGAGGCCCCATCGCCTGGAGAATCTTTGCAGCGCGAGGGATATTGTGAACCCCTGCAAGCAACCGGGCTTCTTCCTCGTTGATCACGAGCACATCGATCCGGGCCAGCATCCGTGCAAGCTCCGTGGGTGTTCCGGTGATCCAGAAATTCATCGTGTCTGCCACAACGAGCTTCGGACGCGCCATCTGCTCGAGCACCTCAATTTGGAGGTTTGGGTGAATGTTACCAAGCATCACATAAGGTGTGTCTCGCAAGGCCGGAGGAATCTTTGGTTGAAACTCTGCAAAAACATTGAGTTCAGTTCGTATTGACTCCCTGTGTGTCAAGTCACGTGAATAACGACCTTCCCAATGAAAGGTCTTTCCCTTTGCCCACTCGATGCTTCCCGTGTTAATCCCCTTAGATTGCAGAAGTTGAATCGCGCTTAACGGAAAGTCTTCACCCACAACACCAACAATCGAAACAGGCACAAAAAGAGCGCCAGCAAGGGCTCCAAAAATGGCTGAACCCCCGATCACCCTTTCGTGCACACCCAAATGGTTGTGAATGGTATCAATTGCGATTGAACCCACCACCAACATCGACGACATGGCCTCTCCATATCAAAAGCGTTGAGTCTAGTGTTCACCCACCACACGTCGAGCCTTCTCTTCAAGCCACCGCTGCAAAACTGGCCCAAGTTTGGCCTTGGCTTCTTCACCAATCGCAGAAGGTGGAGTCAAAATCGCAGCGTCAAGCGCTGTTGACGCAGGGCTGAGTCGCGGATCAGGAAGAGAGCCAAGCGCCTTGCGGATGATGTTTTGCACATCGATCACTTGTTTACGGAGGATTTCAAGCACTGCATTCGCACTCACTGCCTCGTTGGTTTCGTCGCCGGCATCGCGATCGGTGACCAAAGCAAGAAGCGCATATGGCAGCTCGCATTCCCTTGCAAGACGTGCCTCAGGAAGGGCTGTCATTCCAACCACCCTGCCTCCCCAGCTCCGATAGAGGCGGGACTCCGCCCGCGTTGAAAATTGAGGCCCATCGATGCACACGTAGGTACCACCCTTGTGCACCCGCACACCAACCTCCCGTGCTGCAAGGTATATGGCTTCGCTTAGCGCTGCATCCACTGGCTCTGCAAAGGCAACGTGGGCAACAACACCAAGGTTCTCAAAAAAGGTGCGCGGGCGGTCGATGGTCCGATCGATCAGTTGGTCAACCACCACAAAGTCACCAGGGTGAACATCCTCCTCCAGAGAACCAACCGCAGAAATGCTGATCAACTGCTCTGCACCCAATGCCTTGAGGGCCATCAAGTTGGCCCGCACAGGGATGCGGTGAGGAGGGATCCGATGGCCTCGCCCATGCCTGGGAAGAAAAAGCACTCGCACCCCATCGCAAACACCCTCCACCACCTCATCCGATGGGGTACCCCATGCTTGCACCGATGGAGGAAGCTCTTCCAACCCAATGCGGCGTACTTCTTGGATCCAAGGAGCATCATACAAACCGCTTCCACCAATGATTCCGATTGTTCTCATACATATCCCTCAACCATAACCAAGGTGAATGCCCTCTTCACCAATTTTCTCCATCTAAAACCCTTTTGGCAATCGCATGGCGCAAGCCACCCAAAGAAACGCGAATTCTTTCAAATTTTGAGCGCCTCGCGATGCGGCTCAAAATCATCGCGCCAACCCCAAAATAGGGAGCCCTCCTCGGATCAACCCGTCGATCAGAAATCACTTCTTCAACCCTCCGCTTGAGGAAGGTGCAAGCCATCTCATCGAGCTCTTCTCGTTCCACCGTCAAGCCATGCACGTTGGGATAGTCTTTATGGTCATAACCACGCGCCACGCAACCACAGGTGATGGCTGTGCCAGAAATGGCCACCACTTCCGGCAAAGAATCGATTTGAGCACAATCGAGCTCTTTGTCAATCGCAGCGCTCAGCGATCGAATCTCGGCATCGTCCAATGGTTGTTTTCGCACAAAAACCTCATGAAGGCGCAAGGAGCCAAGTGGCAAACTCCACACCTTCTCCACCTTCGCTTCACCCAATGCCACCTCAGTCGAACCACCTCCAACATCAACCACCGCACAGCTTCCAACCAGATTGAGCATCATGCGTGCTCCCTCAAATGCCAACATGCCCTCCTCTTCACCAGAAAGCACGCGAAAACGATGCACCACACCATCAAACCGCCTGATGAATTCATCTGCGTTGATGGCCTCTCGCAAGGCGCTCGTACCAAATGCGCCAACCCACTCTGCACCCGCTCGCTTCCCCCTTTCAACGAGCTCGCGGATTGCCTGCTCTGCCCTCTCCATGCCATCGGTGCTCAACCTTTTCTGCCCAAAGCTTCCCCTCCCAAGCCCAGTGATTCTCTCCTCATCAACCATCACCTCCACCTCCCCTCGCCCCCCTTTTTTTGCAACAACACCCCATGCAGCATTGCTTCCCACGTCAATCGCTTGTACACAGTTGTATTGTGGCTTTTTCATGGCTGTCCCAAAGCGGAGATGGTTGGAAGTTCATCAAACCTGGGAAGGAAAACGATTTCGATCCGACGGTTGTGCGCGCGGCCTTCTGGGGTCTCGTTTGTGTCTGCAGGTTGGGTGTCGGCATGCCCCACGGCTGAAAGCCGCCCGGGTGAAATCCCATTTTCGATAAGAAAGCGAACCACAGCCACCGCTCGAGCAGCCGAAAGCTCCCAATTGGAAGGAAAATGCCGCGAATGAATCGGTGCGTCGTCTGTG
>JANWYL010000023.1 GCA_025056955.1 Sandaracinaceae bacterium
CCCCCCCCCCCCCCCCCCCCCCCCCCCGCCCCCCCCCCCCCCCCCGCCGCCCGCCCGCCCGCCCCGGCCCCCCCCCCCCGCCCCCCGGGGGGGGGCGGGGGACCCCGGCGGCCATGAGCCCACCCTCAGGCAGCTCATGCAAGCGATGGAAGATTGGACCAGGGTGAGCTGCACTTCGCTCAGTGCATCTTATATGGGGGAGGTTGAGGAGCTTCCGCGGCCTGGTGATGGCCTTTCAAGCGTTGGGTGGTATGAGAGCAGCTGGCCTCACGACCCAAACGCGATTGGTGTGACTATTACCCAATTTTTTCGGGAAATCAGCGAGGCCGATATGCGCCTAAATGGCGTGCACTTTACGTGGATCACGGGGCCAGGAGTGGGCAACCGGGTCAATGCGTACTCGATCCTCCTCCACGAGGGGGGCCACTACTATGGCCTTGGGCATTCCTCGGACCCCAGTGCCGCAATGTATTTCGCTTATGAGGGTGGGGTTGTTGGCCTAAGCGAGGACGATCGCAATGGCATTTGCGCCCTCTACCCCCTTGCGACTGAGGACTGTAGACGAACGGGCTGCCCGAGCGGTTTCGAATGTGTCGAAGGCCGTTGTGTGCGGCAAAGTGGGAGTGGAGAAGTATGCGCGCCCTGTGAGTCGAGCCGCGAGTGCGCGATGGGGCTTTGCCTGTTGTATCCTGATGGACGAGGGTATTGCGGTCGATCTTGTCGCTCGGATGCCGATTGTGGAAGCGATCGCTGTGTTCCAATCGAGGGGGCACCCTCTCAATGCGTGCGAATTCAGGGAAGACGTCCGAGCTGCGCTCCCATGGGTGGGTGCACTTCTGATGCACAATGCCCTCCCGGGCAGCGCTGCGATCGAAGAGAAGGGCGTTGTGTTCCTGCCCCACCCTCAGGCCGGCCTCTTGGCGAGCCCTGCACGAGCCGGGATGAGTGCCTGTCTCGGATTTGTTTTGCAGGGCGCTGCAGCCAAAGCTGCGATTGGCTGGATCCCCGCTCATGCCCTGCGGGTTTTTACTGCAATGGCCTTGCGACTGGAAGTTGCGGGACAGGCCTTTGCCTTCCTGGGCAGGCAGGGAGCGCTGGCCTTGGTCAACCCTGTGAGCGGCACACCGAGTGCGAAACCCTTTTTTGTGCAGAATCAAGGTGCTCGCTGCCCTGCATTCCTGGGGGAGCAAGCAGTTGCCCCGAGGGCTTGCGGTGCCAGGCAGGGCTTGAGGCAGGTTGTGGTTCTTGCCAGCCGGCCAAGCCCCTTGGTGAATCATGTGAAACGAGCGAAGACTGCGCTTCGCGCCTTTGCGCGCTTCAAGGCGACCGCTCCTTTTGCACGGCCTTTTGCGATGCCGAGGCCCCTTGCCCCGATGGCTTCCGCTGCCAGCCCATCGATGCGATGAGTGCCGTTTGCGTGGCCGATCGGCGATCTTTGGGGGAGCCCTGCACGAGCGACGCCCAATGCGCAAGCGGCCGATGCATCTCCTTTGCTTCTGGCCCTCGATGCGCTCAGGTGTGTGATGAATTCCACCCCTGCCCTGATGGATATCGTTGCACCCCTGTTGAGGATGCGTCTTTATCGGTGTGTGAGCTTGCGCCTCCGCCTCCTTCTCATCGGGCCAATGACTGCACTCGCTGCGCAAGTGCCCCTCGCCCCATGGGTTCGCTTGGGCTTTCGGGCTTGATTGCCATTGCCTTGGCTTTGTTCTGGCTTCAATGGAATCGACGTGGAAGGTGAAGGTGTTCCGCCGATCTCGAGTTGGATCAGGCCATATCGCCGCTCGCTTGGGATAGGCGTTTTGCTTCTGCTTCTGACAAATGCTGCCGAACGGGCGATTCCCTACTTTCTTGCCAAAGGGGTGGATGCGCTCGTGGCCCAGGCCTTTGAACAGGTCTTGCGTGCGCTTTCCATGGCTTTGGCCATTGCCCTTTTGGCATGGATCGTGCGTACAGGAAGCCGCATCTTTATTTTTAACGTTGGCCGCGATGTCGAGCGCGACTTGCGGCAGGCTTTGCTCGAATCGATCCATCGCTTGGCTCCCTACGCAATTCAAAAGTGGGCTCCTGGCGATCTTCTCAGCCGATCCACAGGGGACATTCCGCAGGTGCGGCTTTGGGTGGGCTTTGGGACCTTGAATGTGCTCAATTCAGCCTTTGCTTTGATTTCGACGATTGCTCTCCTTTTTTGGCTTTCGCCTCGCTTGGCACTTTTGGCGTTGGCTCCTTTGCCGATTGTGGTGTGGATTGCACTCCGCTTTGCCCAAGCCCTTTTGCAATCATCTTCTCGGGCCCAAGGAGCCCTTTCGGCTCTGTCCGAGCGCATCCATGAGGATCTTGTGGCCTTGCACCTCGATCGCGGAACTGGTCTTGAGGTGCCCAGGCGACGGGCTTTTGAAGAAAAAAACAAAGCGCTTTACCTCGAGCAGCTTCGCCTTGCCCGGCTTCGAAGCGCAATGATGCCCGTGCTCATGATGCCCTTTTCGTTTGGAGCTGTCCTTACGATGGGATACGGGGGCTGGC
The DNA here is from genome assembly GCA_025056955.1 of Sandaracinaceae bacterium. GTDB lineage: Bacteria > Myxococcota_A > Polyangia > Polyangiales > Sandaracinaceae > JANWYL01. The sequence goes on from JANWYL010000023.1 coordinate 2,524, forward strand.
TTGTGGCCTCTGGCGAAATCACTCCCGGGACCCTTGGGGCTTTTTTCACATACCTCGCCCAGCTCCTTTGGCCAGTTGTGGCGCTTGGTTGGATCCTTTCAATTCACGCGCGAGGCAAGGCGGCCTATGCCCGAATTGTTGAGATTCTGGAAGCTGCCCAAAGGGAGGGCAAGCCCCAAATCGAATGCCTCTTCCCTCCAAGACCTTGGCGAGGAGAAATCGCTTTGCGCCTTTCGGGTTTTGAGCGGGAGGGAAAGCGCTGCCTTGGGCAGATTGCGATTGACATCAAGGCGGGCTCACTCGTTGCGATTGTCGGAAAGACAGGAAGCGGCAAATCAACCTTGGCTGCACTCCTTGGCCGCATGCTGCCCTTGCCTCCAAACGCCCTCTTCATTGACGGAATCGATGCCGCAAGTATCCCCTTGAGCGAATACCGTCGGATTGTGCGTTTTTTACCTGAAGAGCCTTTTTTGTTTTCAACAACAATTCGCGCCAACTTGTCTTTGGCCCTTGGCCCTCACGCTGATCCTGATTCGGAAGATGCCCTTTTGCGCTATCGCGAGGCGCTTGCGCAAGCCCAAGTCCTCAAAGAAGTCGACGCCTTGCCATTGGGCTTAGACACCTGCGTTGGGGAGCGGGGACTTCAGCTTTCAGGCGGCCAGCGGCAGCGGATTGCCTTGGCAAGGACGCTTATCGATCCCCCTCCTGTCTTGATTCTCGATCAGCCGACAAGTGCAGTTGACGTGGAGAGCGAAGAGCGCATTGTTGACGCTTTGTTTTCGTTGCGCCGCCGGCACACCATCATTGTCGTTACGCATCGGGGGGCTTGGACGCGCCGAGCCGATTGCATTTTTGTGCTCGAGGGGGGCCACGTGGTTGAGGCGGGTTCTCACGAAGTGCTCCTTCGCAAAAGAGGGCATTACGCCCGTCTCCTTGAAGAAGAAATCGAAGCGCAAGGCGCATCCTCTTTTGCTTTTGCTTCTCATCCTCACTTGTAACTCTGCTTTTGGCCATGCCTGGCACACCTTCCATTGCTCCCTCGAAGATTTGCCCACTCGTGGAGGGGGCCGAGCAGGCCTCCAAAAAGCGTTCTTTTCGCGAAGACTTGGGGCTGCTTTTGAAGATTCTGCCCTTTGCCCACCAAAGCCGTGGCCTGCTTTTGGGGGCTTCTCTCTTGATTCCTTTTGTCGTTTTCATGTCAGCCCTTCAGCCCTTTCTTCTAAAAAGTGCCGTGCAAGAAGCGATTGCGACGCAGCGCCTTGAGGCAATCGCCCGAGCCACTGCCCTTTTTGCTGTGGTGAGTTTTTTTGAGCTTGGGGGGCGGGTGCTCCAAGGTTATCTCCTTCAGCTTGGCGGCCAACGCACGATGCGGGCCTTGAGAAGCGCTCTTTACGCCAAGCTGCGCTCTTTGCCCCTGGCCCATTTCCATCGCACACCAGTTGGGCGCTGGGTCACTCGGCTGACCAATGATGTGGAGGGCTTGGGCGAGCTTTTCAGTTCAGGAGCAGTTCTTGCCCTTGCGGATCTTTTCACGGTTTTGGGGATTCTTTTTTTGCTGATTGCGATTGACAGTGGCTTGAGTGCCATCCTCATGCTTCTTTTGCCTCCCTTGGTGGTTGTGGCCAATTTGATTCGCAAAAAAGCGCGCGAAGCGTTTCGGGCGATTCGCCACCACCTCGCTCAGCTCAATGCCTACATGTCTGAGCAGGTTCGGGGGCTTGAAGTCATCGAATCTTTGGACCGCTCTTCTGCCTGTGCCCTTGAATTTGGCGCGATCAACGAAGCCCACCGTTTGGCCAACCACAAAGCGATTCGCTACGATGCCCTTTTGCATTCCATTGTTGAGTCCATGGCTGCTTCAGCCTTGGCGTTGGCCTTGGGCTATAGTGCCTTTCGCTTGAAAAACAGCTTTCCCCTGAGCCCCGAATCCCTTGGCGCTTCAGTGGGAACTTTCGTTGCTTTTGCGGATGCGCTCCAGCGCATTTTCATTCCTTTGCGGGACCTCGCAAGCAAGTGGACCTTTCTTCAAAGTGGTCTTGCCTCGGCGGAACGCATCGTTTCAGTGCTCGAAATCAAGGAAGAAGATGCCCCCTCGGGGATTGAAGTGCCAGTTCACGAGCCTCCTCCGCCTTCAGTGGCGCTTGAGATGCGAAAGGTTTTTTTCTCCTACCGCGAGGACCAGCCTCTTTTTAGGGGGCTGGATTTGAGCGTGCGCTGGGGAGAACGGGTGGCGATTGTCGGGCCAACGGGATCGGGAAAGAGCACAATTTTTTCCTTGTTTTTGAGGCTTTATGATGTTTCATCTGGCTTGATTTTCGTGGGAGGCCGCGAAATCCGCTCTTATGATCGATTGGAGCTCAGGCGGCAATTTGCTCTTGTTCCCCAAAATCCCCCAATGGTTGCAGGCACTGTGGCGGAGTACGTTGCATCTTTTGAGGATCCAATCGACGAGGCGCGCGTGGTCGAGTGCCTCAAGCGGGCCGAACTCTGGGAGCGCTTGCGCTCAGAAGGAGGCGCCTGGGCGCGTCTCGAAGAGGGTGGGGCGAACCTTTCTGCCGGAGAGCGGCAGCTTTTGGCGATTGCACGCGCCCTCTACCTCGATCGCCCTTTCGTTTTGTTTGACGAGGCCACAGCGCACATCGATCCTCAAACAGAGGAGCGAATTGCTTGTGCAATGGAGGCCTTGCTTGAAGGGAGGACGACCCTCTGGATTGCCCATCGTTTGCGCACTGTTCGCAATGCCGATCGCATCGTTGTGCTTTCAAGGGGCCTCGTGGTCGAAGAGGGCACTCACAAGGAACTCGAAAAGCGCCAAGGGCTGTATGCCCGTTGGTTGCATTCAATCGCCCAAGAAGACGTGGGCAAAGTGGCCACGAAGGCTTCGAGTGACCACTTGGGGCATGGCTGTGCTAGATAATGCCTCCCATGCCCATCACTTGGATCGAGGGAATGTTTACTCCTCTTCCGGATTTGCGCTTTGGCATTGTGGTAAGCCGCTACAATCACCTTGTGACGGATCGTTTGCTTGAAGGTGCGCTCGACGCGCTGCGCCGCCATGGGATACCTGACGACGCCATCGTCGTGGTGCGGGTGCCTGGAAGTTTTGAGCTTCCATGGGCTGTCCAGCGGCTGGCCCAAAGCGGCCGCTTCGATGCTGTGATTGCCCTTGGAGCGGTGATCCGTGGGGCCACACCTCACTTTGATCACGTGGCTTCCTCTGCTGCGGGAGGTTGTGCACAAGCCATGGCGCTCACGGGGGTGCCTGTGGTTTTTGGTGTGCTTACCACCGACACACTCGAGCAAGCGATTGAGCGCGCGGGCACGAAAATGGGCAACAAGGGTTGGGAAGCCGCCCTCGTTGCCATCGAAATGGTGCAGCTTCGACGAGCGCTTGAGCAGGCGGGATACTAGAGGAGTTTGGAGGCCGGGAGAAGAGCCATGGGTGCCCGAGTTGGAACGAGGCGGCGTGCCCGCGAGGCAGCACTCCAGATGCTTTACCAGATGGACCTTTCTGGTGCTTCTCCTGAAGAGACAGTGGCCTTGTTCTGGAGGCACCTTGCCTTTTGCGAGGAAGAGGGAGAGGGCAGAGAAGAGCTCAGCCATGAGGGAATTGATTTTGCGAACAGAGCAGTGTTGGGCTATGCCGCTCATCGCGAAGAGATCGACAACATCATTCGCCGCGTGAGTCAGAACTGGAGGCTTGAGCGAATGGCGCGGGTCGACCGCAATGTGATTCGGCTGGGTGTGTGGGAACTCCTTTGGTGCCCAGAGACACCGCACAAGGTGACGATCAACGAGGCGGTAGAGCTCGCCAAGCGCTTTGGGAGCGAGCAAAGCGCGGCTTTTGTTAACGGTGTTCTCGACCGGGTTGCAAGCGAGTATGCCAAAGGGAAAAAGGAGGAGAAAGCTTCTGACAAAGAACCCGCGAAAAACAGCTGAGCATGGACATTGCCTATCTCCCCCTTGAACTCCATCGGATTGACATGAGTGATGCGGAGGCTTTGGTCCTCCCTGTGATGAGCGATGAGCGCCCTTTGCGCGGTGCAACGAGCCTCATCGACTGGAGGCTTTGTGGTCGTTTATCAAGGTGGCTCAAAGAGGGGCATCTTCCTACCCAAATTGGCCGTGCGAGCCTCATCCCTACCGAGGGGCGCTTGCTTTGCGAGCGGATAATCATTGTTGGGGCAGGGGAGAGTCAGAAGTTCAGCAGGGAAAGCGCCAAAGAAGTGATTTGCGCGATGATGGAAGCGCTTGATGGTTTGGCCGTCCGCAAAGCCCTCATGGCACTTCCAGGACGGACGTGGGAGCTTTGGACGGCTGAGGAAGCGGTGGCGCTTTTTGCAGAAGTAATTGAGGGGCGCCTGCTCCCTGAGTCCCTCGTCCTCATCGACCATGCCGATACCCATCGTGAGATGCAGCGGGTGATTGAATTCTTTCGCCTTCGTCAGAGGGCCCGCGAAACAGAAAGCCGCGTGGAAAAGAGAAGGTAATGGGCTAGCTTTTGCCAGCCATGGAAGAGTTAAATCCCGACGAGCTCAAGTCCCTGATCGAAGCAGCCTACCTCGACCGCACCCTCTTGCAAAAAGGAGCTTACCGCGATGCGGTCTTTTCAGCAATCGATGCGCTTGATAGGGGTGTGCTCCGCGTGGCTTCGCCGGGGCCTGAGGGATGGACCACCCACGTTTGGCTCAAGCAAGCGATTTTGCTCTACTTTGGAATCGCAGAACTTCGCACGATAGAAATTGGTCCTTTTGAATATCGGGACCGGATTCCGCTCAAGCGCGATCTTGAAAAGGCAGGGGTGCGGGTGGTGCCCCCTGGGGTTGCTCGCTATGGGAGCCACCTTGAGCCTGGCGTCATTCTCATGCCGGCCTACGTCAATATTGGTGCCAGGGTGGGGCGAGGCACTTTGATCGATACCTGGGCCACAGTGGGCTCATGTGCCCAGATTGGGCAGGACGTTCACATTTCTGGCGGAGTGGGGATTGGGGGTGTGCTTGAGCCCCCTCAAGCTTCGCCCGTGATCATTGAAGACGGTGCGTTTATCGGCTCACGGGCCGTGATTGTTGAGGGTGTTTATGTCGAGCGCGAGGCCGTGATCGGAGCCAACGTGGTGATCACAGCTTCAACGCCAATCATCGATGTCACAGGGCCTGAGCCAATTGAGTATCGAGGCCGTGTGCCTGCGCGTTCTGTGGTGATTCCTGGCATGCGCCCCAAACGCTATCCAGCCGGAGAATTTGGGCTTCCTTGTGCCCTCATCATTGGAAAGCGGAGCGAAAACACCGACCGCAAGGTTTCGCTCAACGCCGCTTTGCGTGATTTCGGAGTGCCCACCTAGGCATGTGGTCAGCGCTTTTTTAAGCGCTCAAAAAGGGTGGTGTAAGCACGCGTGATGCCTGCCACCACCTCAAGGGCAGTGCGGTATTTTTCGGGGTCAGATCGGTACTTATCAGGGTGAAACCGCGCCAAAAGGGCACGGTATTGGTTTTCGATCTCACTCCATGAAGCCCCAAAGGGGAGCTCGAGGTTGGCGTATGCTTGCCTGATGGCGCGTTCGTCTCCTGGAGAAGGGCTTCCGGACTGAAAAGAAAAACCACCCCCTCTTTTTGCCCTTCGGCGTTCAAGCTCCGCTTCAAGCTCGGCGTCGCTCAGCTCGCTCACAAGACGCCCGCCGATTTTTAGCATCAGCTTCTCTTCCTCCTTTCTTCTTCCCTCTGCTCGAGGATCTTTTCGATCACAGCACGCGAATGCGGCGAAAGTTCAACGAAGGCAATCCCCATTCCTGGCGGATCATCCTGAACGCGCACAACTTCTCCGACTCCTTCGATCGTTTCAACCTCGTCCAAAAGCACTGTGAAGCGCAAATCCACGCGGGTTCCAACTGGCAATGGCTCCCGTGAGCGAACAAAAACGCCGCTTCGAGAGATATTGGTCACATACTCTTGAATGAAGGATTCGAAAGACTCAAACTCCTTATTGATCGTTACGCGCTCATCGCGCCGCCTGCCACTCATGAAAGAGATTTAGCCTCGAAAGGGTTTGACGGGCAATACTTGCTCATCCGGAGCCCACGTCATACTGCTCAAGGTGGTAGTCCCGGCGCGGATTGAGGACGATCTGCCTTGCATACCGTGCACTTGCCTGTTGAAGGGCATCTTTTTCTTCTCGTTGGAGGACATCGATCACGGCTGGATGGGCGTTGACGACGATCTTGAATCCCGGAAGTGAATCCTTCTCCCTTTTGATTTTTCTTAGAATCTCATGGCCAAGAGTGGCCTTGCTTCGGAGGAGCCCTGTTCCGTCGCAATAAAAGCAAGGCTCGTAAAGCAAGCGGTTGAGCGATTCCCGCGTTCTTCGGCGGGTCATCTCCACAAGTCCAAGCTCCGAAATCCGAACCACGGTGGTTTTGGTTTTGTCGGCTTTCAGGTGCTCAACCAGGGTCTGATAAACCTGCTCGCGGTGTGCGGGGTTTTCCATGTCAATGAAGTCAAGAACGATAAGGCCCCCAATGTTTCGAAGGCGCAGCTGGTAGGAAATCTCCTTTGCCGCTTCCAAGTTGGTTTGAAGAATTGTCTCCTCAACGCTTCTTCCTTTGCCTGTAAAACGGCCCGTGTTCACATCGATTGCGGTGAGTGCCTCGGCTTGATCGATGATCAAGTAACCTCCGCTTGGGAGCGGCACCTTGCGGGCAAGCAATCGCTTGATCTCGTCTTCAATCCCGAACTCATCGAAAATCGGCTCGGACCCTTGATAGAGCTCGATGTCCCTGACCCTTGATGGCATGAACTTTTCCACAAACTCGACAAGGCGCCCATACTCATCGGCGTCATCGATGAAGACTTTTGAAACCTCGTCTGTGAAGAAGTCCCTGGCGACCCGAAGCACGAGATCAAGCTCTTCGTACAGCAAAGCCGGCACTTGCTTCACTGTTTTTTGTCGTTCAAGGATGCTTTCCCAAGTGCGGACGAGGTAACCGATATCAGCCTTTAAATCGCCCCGTGTTAGGCCTTGAGCGATTGTTCTTACAATGATTCCTCCTTGCGGCGGCTTAAGCGTTTCAACTGCTTCGCGCAAGCGCTTTCTTTCCTTTTCTCCAATTCGCTTGCTTACTCCGATGTGATCGATGGTGGGCATGTAGACCACAAAACGGCCAGTAAGCGAAGTGTGGCTTGTGACCCTTGCGCCCTTCGTGCTGATCGGCCCCTTTGAAACTTGGACAAGGATCACTTGCCCCTCCTTTAAGACTTCTTTGATGGGAGTTTTGCGACTCAGCCGGTTTTTTTCAGCCCGAAGAATTGAATGCACCTCGTTGCTTTCCTCTGCCTCATCATCAATCCCGCTTAGGATTTTTTCAAAATCGCCCTGCGGCACCACATCTTCGACATGAAGAAAAGCCGCCCTCTCTAGGCCGATATCGACAAAGGCGGCTTGCATTCCTGGCAAAACCCGAGTCACCTTGCCAAGGTAGATATTTCCCACCGGGCTTCGTTCTCGCTTTCTTTCGACAAGAAGCTCGGAAAGGATTCCTTTTTCGATGATTGCAACCCGGACTTCGCCGACCTCCACGTTGATCACGATACTGCTTTTTGGTTGAACCATATTGCCCAAGCACTTCCATCCTGCCCCCCACTCCTCCGCTTCCTGCTTGCTGGATGAATGTTTTGGCTGAAAATCAGCTGCTAAAAAGCGCGTCAATTTCTTGACGCACGACCTCTTCTGGAACGGAACGCGCGATCGCCACTTCCTTCACAATGAGGTTTCGGGCCCGTTCAAGCATTTGCCTTTCGCTAAACGAAAGGTTTTCCTTCACCAGCTTGACCCGCGAAAGATCCCTCAGCACTTCGGCCACAGAAAAAATACTCCCTGTGGCAAGCTTTTCGAGAAAACCACGATGCCTGCGATTCCACGTTTGGGTATCAATTGGCACATCTGTGATTTGAAGGATCCTGAATATTTCGCGGACTTGTGCTTCATTGATGGGGCGACGCAAGCCAACTTGCGTCGCATTTTGCACAGGAACGAGGATTTTTTCCTCGGTATGGTGCACTCGAAGCACGTAAAAAGACTGACGCTTACCCGCGATTTCTTTTTCTTCAATCGCAACGATATCAGCCACTCCCCGCGCTGGATACACCACCACCTCCCCAACTTTGAATTCCCCTTGGGCCGCCCCCGGCCCCTGGGCGCTCACTTTCTCCACTTTGATTGCCGAAGGAGCTGCGCTACCTCCTCCTCCCAATGGGCGCGACGACTCTGCTTTTGATTTCTTAAGACCATCTAAATCAGCAGAGGGCAAGCCTTCTTCCGTTTTGGCTTTGGTTGCTTCATCAGGTGCAGGCGCTCCCGGCCCTGAAGCCAAGGCCTGGTTGGTTTGAGCCAACCCTTCACTGCCTTTCTGAGTTGAAGGGGCTTCCCTTGCCTCTAAAGAAAGCAGCTGCTCCTTTCCGTTTTCATTCTTTGGATTTGCCCGCTTTCCCGCTCCCTTGGAGGAGCTGCTCCTCGGGCTTGCTTGAGAAGCTGCTCGGGCTGTTCGGGCAGCCCCCCGAGACTTCATCGAAGCCACGGTGCTTTTTCCATTGCTTTTTGAGTTTGACCCGCCTCGTTCCTTTCGAGTTTGCATTCAGCTCCTCACTTTGGGTTAGATGAGCCTTGGAAAAACAGCCAAGCGATCACTTCAGCACCAAAACCACATTCATCCACAGCGTTTTTAAAGAAGCGGTTGAGTGTAGGGCAATGACCAGGGGTGAATCATAGCCTAATGCTGAGCTAAGGTCAATGGCTCAAACCTTCTTTTGACCACTTTTGGGTTGCTCCTTCACGATTGCGCCATGTTCCGGACTTCGATCAAGGTGCGCTTTTCGGACGAGGACCATGCTCAAGTGGTCTACTTTCCTCGATTTTTTCACTTCTTTCACACGGTTTTTGAGGATTTTTTTGAAAGCGAAGGCCTGCCTTATCACCTTGCCTTCAAGGAAGGGTTGGCTTGGCCTGCCGTTCATGCCCGCTGTGATTTTCTTGTACCCCTTCGATTTGGAGAGCGCTTGGACGTGGAGCTCGGCGTTCTTCGAGTTGGCAAAAGTTCTTTGAGCCTCGCCTATCATGCATGGGTTGGGGAGCGGCTATGTGCCCGTGCCCAGCTGGTTGTGGTTTGCATTGATCTGAGTTCTTTTCGACCCCTTCCAATTCCAAATAAATATCGAGCGATTTTTGAAAAGCATTTGGTGGAAGGCGAGGTTGCGGAGGGCTTAGGGCAATCCCCTGGAAAGCTCTAGGTGTTCATCGATCGTTGCAAAGTGGTCAATTGGCCCAATCCCCAGGCCCACTTCTGGGGAGCGAGTGATCGCTTTGTGGATCCAAGCCTTGGCACGCCGAATTGATTCCTCAAGAGACTGCCCCCATGCGAGATGAGAAGCGATGGCAGAGGCATAGCTGCACCCTGTGCCATGGGTGTGCTTCGTTTCGATTCGAGGGGCCTTGAAGTGGATCGCTCGGTCTTGAATGCAAAGGACATCATCGGCTGCCCCTTCCATGTGACCTCCTTTGACGAGCACGGCACAGCCAAATCGTTGGCTGAGCACCGCTCCTTCTTCCTCCATCGCTTGGAGGTCGTTTATCGGGCGAGAGCGGCCGATTTTTTTGAGAATTTGCTCGATTTCAAAGCGATTGGGGGTCAGCAGAGTGGCCAAAGGAAAAAGGGTTTCGATGGCAAGCCCTATGGCATCCTCTTCAATGAGAGGGTGGCCATGCTTGCTCACAAAGACCGGATCGATCACAAGGGGGCCTTTCCATTTTTCCCTGAGAATCCGAGCGATGGCTGCGATCGAATGTCGATTTCCCAGCGCGCCTGTTTTGATGGCAGAAATTTGAAGATCGTCGAGTACAGCCTGAAGTTGCGCCGATATGAGATCGGGACTTAGCACCTCAACCAGAAAAACCCCTTGGGTATTTTGCGCTGTGATCAGTGTGATCACGCTGGCACCGTAGATTCGGTGTTGGTGAAAGGTTTTGAGATCGGCTTGAATACCAGCCCCACCCGATGGATCAGAACCAGCAATTGTCAGGGCGATTGGCACGCGATATCGTCTTTCCTTTTGTTCTTGGATTTGTGAGTCCATGATCTCGCAAGGAATTACAAGGGAGGTAACACGAAAGGCAAGGCAGGCCCAGGGCTGACGCGGACCAGGCGGGTTGGGGGATAGGCTTCGCCGTCAATCACTGGGGAAAAGGGTTGGCCCAAGGAGCGGGCTTGAAGACAATGGGCGCGGCCCTCGTAAAGGAATTGGCCACGGAGGGGCTTTCCCAAAACAAGACGAGGAAGGGAGGCGATGACGGCCCACGGGGCCATGCGGCCTGCCTGCACATGGAAGGCATGAGGCATAGCGAGAGGAAAAAGCCGAAACACGTGGCCCAATGCGATTGGAAATGCCCCAGCATGGATCGCTGATTGGAAGGCCGTAGGAAGTGGCTTCCCGTCCACTGCAACGAGAGCCAGAGAAGGATCAAAAAGAAGGGAAGCAGTCGGACTTCTCCAAGGCAAGCCCGCAATGGCCCGACTGACAATCGAAAGCATTGTGCCAACCGATGGGTCGGGGTCGTTGTAGTAGGCCCTAAAGAACTGGGCTCCAATTCCACCAATTGCAATTGCAAAGCCCAAGCGGCGGCTTGCTCCTTCGTCAAAATCGATGAGTAGGCTTGGAAGCAGCACGCGGCTCAACTTTTCTCCTCGCTTGATGGAGTGCGAAAGCCTATCCAACGCACGCAGGGGACTGAAGGGAACAATGTCAAGATGGCCTGAAGCCCTCAAGCGACGCGCGACAAAGTCCATGGTGCCTCCACCGGCTGCGAAAATTGGTGGAAAGTGGGCGCTTTCCAAGCCAAGCTTTTCCAAAAGGGCATTGATCACTTGATGCAAGGTGCCATCGCCGCCGATCACGATGATGAGGCGGGCAGTAGCCAGCTCCGCTCTCTTGAGTGCAAAAAAGAGATCTTCGATGCTGTGGGTCCACTCGATTTGAGTTTCTCGTGGAAGCAGGGATTGCAGCTGCTCTCGAAGATGCCTTTGGCCTTTGAGCATGCGGGCATTTGGATTGGCAAAGCACAGGAGCATCAGGGGCCTCTCGCGAAAGATTGCAAGGTGGGCATGGTTCCAATCAGAGGGCTTGAATTCTCGAGGATCTCATGCGTCCATGAAAGTGTGATTGATGCGAGGAACACTTTTTGTGTTGGTTGTGCACTCGCATGGGCATGCTTTCTTTTGCCAACCGCGCGGGCCGAAGAAGACGCGCTTCGCTCTCCAACAGCAGCGCCATCTCCAGCGGAAATTGCTGCAATTGAACCATGGCTTGATCGGTCCCTTTTTGTCCATGTCCAGCTGACTGAAGCTTTTGAGCTTCCACAGGTCACTGTGGTTGCGCAGGCCCGCGTCGGGTGTGAGGGGGTGTTCGAAGTGGTTCGAGATGTCGATGCCTATCCCCACTTCATGCCTGGTCTCGATAGCTTAAATGTTGAAGCTAAGGAGGGGGGCATCATTGCATACGAATGGGATTGGCAAGCCGCGATTTTCTCTTTCCACGGCCGATCAGCGCTCCTTCCCACTGCCAACGGTGATGGTCGCAATGGCTTTCGGGCCGCATGGGAGACGCACTCAAGCGATCTTGGCCGCTCTCGGCGAACACTTCGAGGAGCACCTTCTCGACTTGACCCGAACCAATGTCTGCTCGTGATGCTCAGCCGGCATGATGCGCGCCATGGCTTCTACTTGGCAAGAAGCCATCCTGCCTCATCGCTTTCCTTGTCACGTACCCTGAATCTCTTGTTCAGTGTGGCAACCCTTGCCCGCTTACGCAGCGAGGCCGAGCGGCGTCATGGCGTGGCCCGTCCAAAAGCAGAGCACCCCACGCGTTCCAACTCCACATTGCCCATCGATCCCAAGCATTTTGCGTCCTGGCTCAACCGCGGTGAGCTTTTTTTCATTGAAACCACAGACGGTTCTGATCTTGGGGTTGTTGTGGGCATGACGCGGATTCAATCTCACCCCCCCGAACGGGTTCGCCGGGCCTTTGAGGAGCCAGTTGATTTTTGCAAAAACCTTCTTTCAGGCGCAACGCTTCGGGAGATCGCTCGCACCCAAGGGAGCTCGCGCTATGGCTGGGAGCTGAAGATTCCTTTTTTTGGCGCAAGTGGTGAAGTCGAGATCCGAAACCTTTCCGAATTCAGCTATGACATCGAAGCCGTCGGCGGCGCCATGCGGGGAGGGAGGGTACATGTCGTCGTGCATCCGGCTGATCAAGGCGCAAGCAGCTACGTCGTTTTTGAAACGCGCGTCGATCCAGCAGATGGATTGCCTCTTGTTCGTGCCGTCGAATCCACCGAGGCGGCATTTCGGCCTGGGCTTGTCGCAAGCGGATTGCTCATGACTTTCCGGGGTTTGCGGAGGGGGGTTAACGAAGGGAACTGAAAAAGATGCTGAAGCAGCTCGAAAGTGGGGCCAAGATGGCTGCCTGTCTGGTTTTTTGTTTTTGCAAGGAGCCTTGGCCATGTTTAATACCAAGCTTCTGCGTTATGGGCTTTCGCAGAGCGCTTTTCGAGATGAAAGGGCCTTGCCAGCCAAAAGTTGGCATGGGAGCCGAAAGGGGGCTGGGCACAATTGCGGCTGTGTCAATCGGAGGTCAATCGGTTTACCAAGCTTCTTTTCACGCTTGCGCGTTATTTTTTTTTGATTTGTGCCACTTCGGGGCCATATTGCTATGCTCAGCCTGGCTGAAGCAATGACCAGCCCTCGGGTTGCCTTCTTTGTTGGATGGGACAATCCAGGGAAGTGAAAGCAGGATTGACACTCAACGGCTCTTAGGAAAGGGAGCAACAATGGGAGAAAAAGAACGAAAACTACAAGCGAGACCAATGGAATCAACAGCCAATGGTGCAGTCATCAGCATGCCATCGGCGGTGGTTGCAGTGCTTGTGGCATTTTCTGTTGGTGCAATTGTTGGTCATGCGATTGGCCGAAGCACGGCTGCCGAAGGTGAGGAAATAGCGCTTCGAGGAGGTGATGAGCCGAAGGCCCAGCCTGCCTCTCAAAAGGAAGGAGAAGGCGAAGGAGTGACGCGCTATCGCATCGAAGTGAACAACCAGATGCCGCAGAAGGGGCCTCCGGATGCGCTCGTCACCATCGTCATGTGGTCAGACTTTCAATGTCCTTTTTGCAAGCGCGTAGAGCCGACCCTCTCTCGCATTCTTGAGGAGTACGGCAACCGTGTTCGCATTGTTTGGCGTGATCAACCTTTGCCTTTCCATCCGATGGCCATGCCAGCTGCAGAGGCGGCACGGGAGGCTTTTGCCCAGGGAGGCAATGCCAAGTTTTGGAAAATGCACGAATTGATTTTCGAACACCAACAAGAGCTTTCCCGTGAGACCTTGGACCGGCTGGCCCAACAAGTTGGGTTGGACATGGAGCGATACCGTCGAGCGATGGATAACCATGTGCACCAGGCGGCGATCCGAGCAGATTCAGAGGCTGGAAACAAAGTTGGTGCCAATGGAACTCCTACTTTTTTCATCAATGGGCGTGAGCTGGCTGGTGCCCAGCCCTTTGAAGAGTTCAAGCGGGTGATCGATGAGGAGATCAACCATGCCAATCGCTTGCTTCGAAACGGAGTGCCCAGGTCCAGGCTCTACGAGACCATTGTCAAGGACGGGCGCACCGAGGCAGCTCCTCCGCCAGAAGCCCAACGCCCCCAGCCGCGCCCTCAGCCTGATCCCAAAGCGATTTACAAGGTTCCAGTTGGAAACTCACCTCAACTTGGTCCAAGCGATGCCTTGGTCACCATGGTGATTTTCTCAGATTTCGAGTGCCCCTTCTGCGCGCGGGTTGAGGGGACCATCAAGCAATTGCGGGAGCAGTACGGAAATGATCTCCGTGTGGTGTGGAAGAACAACCCGCTTCCCTTCCATCAAAATGCGATGCCGGCAGCAGAAGCGGCGATGGAGGTCTATGCCCAGCGGGGGAACGAGGCGTTCTGGAAATACCACGACCTTCTTTTCGAGAACCAGCGAGAACTCAGCCGCGAGACCCTTGAACGCCTGGCCCAACAAATCCCTGGCATCAACATGAACCGCTTCCGACAAGCCCTTGATGACCATCGTCACCGGTCCTCAATCGAGGCAGATCAACAACTCGCTCGCCAACTGGGCGCAACTGGCACTCCTTCGTTCTTCATCAACGGACGCAACTTGAGAGGTGCTCAGCCGATTGAAAACTTCAAGCAATTGATCGACGAGGTGCTTGAGCAAGCCAAGGAGCGTGTTCGCAACGGAACTCCGAAGGCTCGGCTCTACGAAGAGATCATCGCCAATGGAGCCACTCAGCCGGTCATGCTGCCTCCATCCGAGCCAGCTGAGGATCCGAATGCCAACCGGGTTTTCGATATTCCTGTGCCGGCCAACGCACCGGTGAAGGGGCTAGCCAATGCACCGGTCACAATTCAGATTTTTTCAGACTACCAGTGTCCTTTCTGCGCCCGGGTGGAGTCAACACTCAAGGAGCTCTTCAACCGCTACCAGGGCCGCATTCGATTGGTGTGGCGTGATTACCCCTTGCCCTTCCATACGAATGCGATGCCTGCGGCCATTGCAGCTCGTGAGGTCTATCGCCAAAAAGGGAATGACGCCTTTTGGCGCTACCACGATCTTCTCTTTGAGAACCAGCAAAACCTCTCGCGGGAGACCCTTGAACGCCTGGCCGAGCAAATTGGGGGGATCGACATGGCCCGTTTCCGCAAGGCACTCGATACCAATGCACATGAGCCGCTCATTAAGGCAGATATGGACGCCGCGAACCGGACTGGGGTAGGGATCGGTACACCGACCTTCTTCATCAATGGCCGCCTGCTTCAGGGAGCTCAGCCAGTTGATGCATTTGCTGCTGTCATCGATCGGGCCCTTGCAGAGAAGAAGTGAAGTCCTAAGTAGGGAGGGCTGCCTTCAAAGCCAAAGAGGGAAATTTCCGCCATGGAAGAGGCAGTGATCATCGATGGAGTGAGGACGCCTTTTGGGCGCCATCGGGGGGCTCTTTCAGGAGTGCGCCCTGATGACATGGCAGCCCATGTGATTTCGGCTCTCCTTGAGCGCTACCCAATCGCAAAAGAAGCAGTAGAGGAAGTGGTCTTTGGCTGCGCCAACCAAGCAGGTGAGGACAACCGCAATGTCGCGCGCATGGCCCTTCTCCTCGCAGGCCTTCCCTACGAGATGCCTGGCTTCACCGTCAATCGGCTTTGCGGATCGGGGCTTGAAGCCGTGATCCAATGTGCTCGGGCGATTCGTCAAGGGGAGGGAGAGGTGCTCATCGCTGGAGGCGTCGAGTCGATGACGCGTGCTCCTTACGTTATGGAGAAGGCGAGTGAGCCTTACCCCCGCACTCCTCCGGCCATATACGACACCGCCTTGGGGTGGCGTTTTCCAAATCCACGCATGGAGGCGATGTTTCCGCTTCTTTCAATGGGGGAGACTGCCGAAGAAGTGGCGCGCGAATACAAGATCAGCCGTGAGGACCAAGACGCCTTCGCCCTTGAAAGCCATCGTCGGGCGGTAGAGGCATGGAAGAATGGGCGCTTTGAGAGGGAAGTCGTGCCAATTCCCATCCAAGGAAAAAAAGGGGCTTCTGAAGTCTTGAGCCAAGATGAAGGCCCTCGGCCGGACACCTCGCTTGAAGCGCTTTCGAAACTTAAGCCCGTTTTTCGCAAAGATGGGACTGTGACAGCTGGAAATTCAAGCCCTCTCAATGATGGCGCGGCCGCTCTCCTCATTGCTTCGAAAAAATGGGCGATCAGGCATGGCCTGCGTCCTTTGGCCCGGATCCTCGCTTGGGCTGCCGCTGGGGTTCATCCAAACCTTATGGGGATCGGGCCTGTGCCAGCCACTCGGAAGGCGCTTGAGCGGGCAGGTCTTCGAATTGAAGACATCGGGCTTGTTGAGCTAAACGAGGCCTTTGCCGCTCAGGCTTTGGCTTGCTTGCGCCTTTTGAACTTGGACCACTCACGGGTCAATGTGAATGGGGGGGCAATTGCGATTGGGCATCCCCTTGGAGCGAGTGGGGCCCGATTGGCTGCAACCCTTGCCCATGGCCTGGTTCAGCACAAAGAGCGCTATGGTTTGGCCACAATGTGCATTGG
>JANWYL010000240.1 GCA_025056955.1 Sandaracinaceae bacterium
CCTCGAAGGATACGTCGAGTGGCAAGCACCAGTGTCACGACGACCACTCCCTCCCCCTCTGAGGCGTGGGGGCGGATTTCAGGCCCTGCCACCCGTCCTTTGCCTCGGATCACTTCATGTTGGTAGCGCGCGCGAAAGTCTTGAACCAGGCGCCTAAACACCTGTTCGGCCTCTTTTGGTGGGTGGTTGCCTTCGTTGCGATATCCGACGTATAGCCATGACATTTCGTAACGGCGCAATGCGAGCACCACTTCGGACAGCGCTTGGGTGAGCCCATGTGAGCTGACTACGTCTGCTCGCTGGGCAATCTGTTCGAGTTGTTCTTGAATCGGCTTACGAGCCCTCCAATCGAGTGCAAGGGAGAGGGCACTCACGTGCATCGCATGGGGACCGATGGAAATGCCTCCACCTCTTCTTGCTCCCTGTTGCCCTGAGGCGATAACAACAACGATAATGAAAACAACAAGTACCGATAAAATGCAACAAAACGACCCAAGCGAGAGGGAAGGAGAGTCCTTTTGTTGCTTTTCCGCTGAGAAAGAAGAAGGAGTCCCGAAAACGATTACCTTTCTTTCTGTTCTTTCTGAATGCGAATCCTCCTCGCGCACGCTTCGCCTTCGAAAGGTCCTTGGGTTTTCTTCTTCAGAAGTGAAATTGCCTCCACCAAAACTGCCTCCAGTCCTTTGGGCGAGCGCGGGCAAGGGCTGAACAGCAAGCCACGTGATGATAACGATCAACCATGCCCCACGGGGGAAAAGAAAAGAAGGGAAAGAACGGAATGGGGGAGGAAGGGCTGATTGAGAGGAGGCAGGCATCTTGACCTCATCACGCAAAGGCCTAGGGGGGCTGATTCTTGGTGGACGGAGAGAATCATCCCATTTGGATGGTTTGCACTTTATCAAAAAGTGATGCACAAAGGAGCGCTCAACTGATTGAGGGGCTTGTCATGTCCGAAACCACGCCACAGGGTTCCCAGGAAGGTGTTCAAAACACTGAGCAAAAGCAAGAGATTGAGCTTGCGGCCAACCAGGAGAAAGAGGTTTCTTCCTCGTTTTCGCGCATGGAAGCAGAGGAAGGGCATGCAGAAGCGGAGCATGGGCCTGAAATGGCCCAAGAGTCGCCTGACGGAAGCATTGAGGCCGAGGAAGTGCAGGAGGAGCGGCCGGAGAGAGGGAGCGATCCGCGGCCTTACCTCATTCTCACTGCGGTTGTCGATGCAGGAGCCAAGGCTTCGGCTGTTACCCTGAGCCATGCTGACGCATGGGAACGGGCCATGCGTGCGGTGGGCCAGCGCAGCGTTGCTGGGATGGACTTGGTTGAGGTGAGGATTCCTGCGAATGCTTTCAATGCCTTGAGGAATGTGTTGAAGCGTTCTCCAACTGCTGTTGCTGTGTACGATCTGTTTCCTTTGGCTGCCCATCTTGGCCGAAGGGAGCGCAAGGTTGCGGGTCAGTTTCTTGCTGCAGAAGGCCTTTGGGCATTGGCAGAAGAGAAGCTGATTGAGGAGGTTCACATCCGATTTGACACGCCAAGGAGTTGGGGAGATCGGACACCCAAGACAGTGCGGACCCGCCTTTTGGAACTGGGCGCGCTTGAGCTTTCGGAGCAGGCCGTGGAAGACTTTCGTGCCATCAAAGCCGCTTGGGATGCCGAACAGGGGATTTTGAAATAAAGCTTGCCAGGCACGAGTAAAAAGTAAAAAAAAGAGGTGCGGCTCATCACGTGGAACCTCAATTCAATTCGGGTGCGTCTTGAGCGCCTTTTGGCGCTTCTGGCTCGCCACGATCCAGATATCGTTTGCCTGCAGGAGCTTAAAAGCGATGAGGAGAATTTTCCCTACCTGGCCATAGAAAAAACAGGGTACTTTTCAGCAGTGTATGGGCAAAGGGGCTATAACGGAGTGGCGATTTTGTCCAAGGAGCCCCTGAGGTGTGTGGAAAAGGGATTTGGTTCCGAGGATTTTGATTCTCAGGCTCGGCTCATTGCGGGCACTTGGAGGGAAATTCGAATTGTGTGTGCTTATTTTCCAAACGGAGGCGAGATTGGAAGCGAGCGTTATGCATATAAGCTTCGCTGGATGGAAGGGCTGCTGGGTTGGCTGAAAAAGAAGTATTCCCCTGAAGAACCAATCATCCTTGCAGGCGACTTCAACGTGGCTCCAGAGGAACGAGACGTTGCCTTTCCTGAACGTTGGAAAAATACGGTGCTTTTTTCAGATGAGGTGCGTGCGAGCCTTCAAAGAATTCGGGCATGGGGCTTTTACGATTCTTTGCGCCTGGTCAACCAATCCGGGGGAATCTACTCATGGTGGGATTATCGTGCGTTGGCTTTTCCCAAAAACGATGGGCTTCGTATCGATCACATCGATGTGACAAGGCCCCTATGTGACAAAGTGCAGGCCGTTTGGGTTGACCGAGAGGAGCGTAAAGGCAAACAACCTTCTGATCATGCTCCAGTCATCCTTGACGCAAGGCATGAATGAGTGAGCAATCCCAGAAACAAAAATTATGGCATGCGTGCTTTGAGCATCGAAGCGTGGGTGGTTTTTGCCTTGGTTGCTCAATTGGCCTGTGGTCCCTCAGCACCTCGCTTGCCTCAAGGCCGTGCTGAGTTGGAACAGGAGGACACGACCCTTGGACCTGGGGACGTCTTCGATGTGCGCGTCTATCGAGAGGAAGACTTGAGCGCACAATACCGTGTTGAAAGCGATGGCACGATTGACTTTCCCCTCATTGGAAGAATTCGCGTGGCGGGGCTTGAGCCCAGCGCGGTGGCTGAAGAAATCGCTAAGCGCCTTCGAGAAGGGCAATTTTTGGTCAATCCTCATGTCAGTGTGCGCGTGCAAGAGTACAACTCCCGCCGGATTTCCATCTTGGGTGCAGTCCGACAGCCTGGCAGTTACCCCATCCGAAGTCGGATGGGAGTGGTGGAGGCCATCAGCTTGGCAGGAGGCTTTACTGCCCTTGCCAATCGGGACGGCACCCGCCTCACTCGACGGATCAATGGGGAACTCCGGACTTTCAATGTGCCGGTTGATCGCATAGCCAGTGGCCAGGAGCCGGACATCGTTGTTCGAGCTGGAGATATTCTCCATGTGCCAGAACGATTGTTTTAGCAATGCAATGCGAATGCTTTTGCGCGTTGGCGAGAAAAGTTCTACGCAGAAAGATCGCAAGGATCCGGGCGGCCGACCTGGCTGCTCTTTCAAAACAGTGAAAACCCGACTCGTTGACAATATTTTGACAGTGGCACAAGAGATGAAAGAGCATGGCGTTCGCTATGCGAGAAGGCCAAAGCGAAAGCCTTTCCAAAGGAGTTCTTCAATCCAGGGCATTGCGCATTCTTGCGAAGTCCACCTATCGGGAGCTCAAGAGCAGTGGATACAACAGGCTTGAGATTTTGGCCTTTGCCACCGAGATGTTGGCGCTTGTCTCTCAAGAACTCAAGGAAGAAGCTCACGCAGGGGAAAGTGGTGGGAAGGGTAGGCTGATTGCCTCTCAGGGAAGGGAAGAGCAAGCCAGGGCAGAGTCATAGCAAAAAGTAGGTCCAAGGGCCTTGTGT
The DNA here is from genome assembly GCA_025056955.1 of Sandaracinaceae bacterium. Taxonomy (GTDB): domain Bacteria; phylum Myxococcota_A; class Polyangia; order Polyangiales; family Sandaracinaceae; genus JANWYL01. The sequence continues at coordinate 3,562 of JANWYL010000240.1, forward strand.
AAAGATGGGGCGGTGATTAAACTCCTCCCACCCCTTGTGAGGGAGGAGAAAATGGCCCGCATCGCAATCAATGGTTTTGGTCGGATTGGTCGCTGTGCCACCCGCCTGCTCTTTCAAAAGAAGTTTCCCGAACTTGAGCTCGTTGCAATCAACGACCTCACTGATGCAGGGACCCTGGCCCATTTGCTTCGGTATGACTCAGTGCACGGCAAAGCAAATCTCAATGTAGAGGCGAAAGAAGGGGCACTGATCATCGATGGCCAACGGGTTCCTGTGTTTTCCCAGAAAGACCCAAGCGAGCTTCCCTGGCGCGAGCTTGGAGTTGATGTGGTGCTTGAATGCAGCGGCAAGTTTCGGGATAAAGCAGGAGGAGAGAAGCACCAGAAGGCAGGGGCGCGGCGCGTGATCATCAGTGCCCCAGGAGAAAAAGACATCGACGCGACTTTTTGCATCGGCATCAATCACGAGAGTTACGATCCCTCAAAGCACTTCATTGTTTCAAATGCTTCTTGCACGACAAATTGCTTGGCTCCAATGGCCAAGGTCCTGCACGAAAAATTTGGAATCATCAAGGGTCACATGGTCACAGTTCATTCCT
>JANWYL010000241.1 GCA_025056955.1 Sandaracinaceae bacterium
GCGCCCATGAGGATCACGGGCTTGAAGCTGGGGAGAGTGTTCTGCCTCGTCTCAAGGAGCAAGGCCGCTGGGATCTTGTGATTCAGGTTGAAGAGACGCTTCTTGTGGTGATTCCAGATCCAATCGAGCGCAAGGCGCACCTTTGCCACATCGCAGAGGTCCACGAAGAAAGAAGGCGGGACATCAGGGGGGCCTTTGATGCAATTGCTCGTGCCATCGCTGAGGATCCGAATGACCCCCGGCTGGTCGATGAGCTCGCAAGGCTTGGTGAGCAAAGTGGGCTTTGGCAGGAGATGGCACAAATTTTCGAAAGGCAGGCTCAGGAGACGAGCGAGGCGGAACTCAGTGCAGGGCTTTGGATGAGGGTGGCCAAAATCGCCGAAGAATATCTTGGCGATGGGCAAAGGGCGATTGAGGCCCACCGCAAACGCATTGAGGCAATTGGGGAAGACGAAGCCTCTCTTCAAGCCCTCGAAAGGCTTTATTCCAAAGCCGGTGCATGGCGCGAAGTGGCCGATGTGCTCGAGCGACAGATTGCCATCGCTTCAGGGTCATCTGCTGTCATTGGACTTTGGTTGAGCCTGGCCGAGTTGCGTCGCGATAAGCTAAAGGACAAAGAGGGCGCTGTCAGCGCTTTCCGCGAGGTACTCGAAGGGGATCCCTCTGAGCCACGGGCCCTTTCTGCGCTTGAGGCGATGCTTGGCGAGGCAGGCCTGACGATGGAAATTGCTGAAATTCTAGAGCGAGCGTATCGGGCAGGGGGGCAGCTTCCGAAGATTGTTGCGCTCTACCATGCCCGGATTCAGGGAGCTGAATCCGAAGGAGAACGCTTGCGCTTTTGGCTTGAGCTTGCGCGCTTCCAAGAAAATGAGCTTGGCGATGGGCTTGGTGCGCTTGAGAGCGCGATGCATGCCTATGAGCTCGATCCACGCGAGGAGGCCAATCTTTTGGAGGTCGAACGTTTGGCCAGGGGCTGGGGAGGGGTCGAGCGTTTGAGGGGGTTTGCGGAAAGGGTCATCGCGAACAAGGGCAAGGAACTCGATGCGTCGCTCAAGCGCGATCTCATGTTGCGTGCGGCCTCGTGGTATGAGCTTCTCGAGGATTCTGAGTCGGCTGAAGCCGCATTGTGGAAAGCGATCGATTTCGATCCCGAAGCCCAAGAAGCTTACGAGCGCTTGGTTGGGCTCGTGCGGGTACCTGGAAAGGAAAACACCCTGGTTCAGGCCCTTTTGCGGTGGAGTGCTCATGAATACAACGTCGACGCGAAGGTCGAGCGTCTTTTTGAAGCGGCTCGGATCGCTGAGGCTTCCCTTGGTGACGTTGAGACCGCAAGGCAGGCCTACGCGCAGATTGTCGATGCGGATCCAACGCGGGTTGAGGCCTTTGAGGGCCTTGTTCGGATCGCACTTAGAAAAGAGAAGTACGACGAAGCGGTGGTGATTCTGGCCCGTTGGATCGACGTGGAAAGCGATTTCGAAAAGCGGGTTGCCTTGCGTCGGGAACGGGCGAAGATTTTGCAAGAACGCTTGCGCGATACCAAGCGGGCAATCGAGGCCTGGCGTTCGGTGCTGGACGAAGTGCCGACAGATCTTCAGGCGATTTCAGAACTCGAATCCCTCTACGAGCAAGGAAACCGCTTGCGCGAACTCCAAGAGCTCGCTGAGCGCCGCCTTGAGATCGCTGAAAGCGATGCAGAGCGCCGCGCAGCGAGGGTGCGAATTGCGCGTTTGGCCGAACTCCAAGGGCGCATCAAAGAGGCCCTGGCTTCAATCGAGGAAGTGCTCTCAGAAGACCCAGAGCACCCTGAGGCATTGGATGCCCTCGAGCGCATTTATCGCCATCAACGTGCCTTCGATCGGCTGGCCCAAACGATTCGCGAGCGTGCCGATCGCGCCCATGCCAAAGGCAAAAGCGAAGAGGAGGCCCATCATTTGAGCCGGCTGGCAGAGCTTTTGGAAAAAGACCTCCGCAAGGCGAAAGAAGCCCTGGAAGTGCGGGAGCGATTGCGCAAAGTCAATCCCAAGGACACTGCCAATCTGCGTGCGCTCAGCCGGCTTTACTTGGCTTCTGCCCGCCATGGGGATGCGATGGTGGTTCTTGATGCCTTGCTTGAGCTAAGCACTGGCGAGGAGGCCTTGGGGATTGCCATGGAGCTTGCGGAGCTCGCGTGGAAGAAAGGAAATGACCCCTTGCGAGCGGAGCGTGCGCTCAAGCATGCCCTTGCGATTGAGCCTGCTCACAAAGAAGCCCGGAGCAAATTGAAAGAGCTCTATGATTCAACCAACAACCACCGTGGGCGGCTTGAGCTTCTGGTTGAAGATGCCGATCGCGCAACCGATACCGCCCAGCGGATTGCCCTCTATCGAAGCGCTGCAGAAATCGCTCAAAAAGAGCTTCGCGATCTCGACCAGGGAGCGGCCCTTCTCGAAAAAGCCCTTGCGCTTGCGCCTGATGACCGTTCCCTTCTGCTTCCGCTTTGCGATCTTTACATCGCCTCAGGCAAGCCCGCTCAGGCCATCCCTGTGCTCGAAAAAATCATCGCTTCCTATGGTCAAAAGCGCACCAAAGAGGTTGCTGTTTTTTATCATCGTTTGGGGCAAGCCTATGAATTGTTAGGGAAAAATGCGGAGGCTCTTGCGGCCTATGACGCTGCCTTCAAAATCGACCTCACGAGCGTTCCGATCCTTCGCGATCTCGGTAAGCTCTGCCATGCGATGGGGGATTGGGATCGCGCGCAAAAGACCTTTAGGGCACTTCTTTTGCAGAAGCTTGATGCGAATTCAGGCATCACAAAAGGCGATGTTTACTACTACCTCGGAGACATCACAGCCAAGCAAGGGGAGCCCAAAAAAGCGATTTCGATGCTCGAACGTGCCCTGGCCGAGCAGCCAGGTCACCCACAGGCCCAAGCGCTTTTGGCTCAGCTCAAGGGAGGGGGCTAGGTGCTTTTTGAGGAGTTCAGCGCCTCGGTTTCCGTGCTTGTCAATGGCGAGGAGTGTGATGGGGGCAGGATTTCGGTTTTTGATCGGGGCTTTCTCTTTGGAGATTCGGTTTTTGAGGTGCTTCGGGCTTATGGGGGGCGTCCTTTTGCATTGAGAGCACACCTTGAGAGGCTTTGGGCCTCAATGAGCAAAATGGGGATCATTCCAGGCTTTGGGCCTGCGCTGATTGAGGAGGAGGTGAAGCGGGTGCTTGTGCGCTTCCAAGGGGCCGATGCCTACCTTCGGATTGTGGTAAGCCGTGGCCCTGGCGCATTGCGTCTCGATCCGGCCACAGCTTTTGGTCCGCCTGTGCGGGTGGTCATGGCTGCGCCCCTGCCCCCTTTTCCAGCGGACCTTTACGATGGGGTGCATCTGGCTTCTGTGCGGGCTGACCGGCCAAGCGATGCCACCCCTGCTCGGGGAGCGAAGATTTCAGCTTATATCGCCAATCTTTTTGCTTTGCTTGAGGCCAAAGCCCGTGGGGCCTATGAAGCGGCCTTGGTGCGTGAGGATGGGGCGATCACAGAAGGGCATTCATCAAACCTTTTTGTTGTCAAAGGCGGTGAGCTCCACACCCCCCCGGTTTCAAGTGGCATTCTCCCTGGAATCACGCGGGGAATTGTGATTGAAGAGGCAAAGCACGCCCAAATTCCAGTGCGGGAGCGCCTCTTGTTTGCCAGTGATTTTGAAAGCGCTGAAGAAGCGTTTCTAACGAGTTCGCTGCGCGAGATTGTGCCTGTGATAAGGTTTGATGGGGTGAGAATTGGGAATGGGCAACCGGGCCCAATCACTCGCTTGCTTCATGAACGGTACAAAGCTCGCGTGCGGGCCGAGCTCGGGATTGCTTAAAAAGCCCAAATTGGCTACATCTGAGCTCCCCGGAGGCACACATGGTATCGAGCACACGGCAAACGCGAAGGAGAAGGCGGCTTAAGCGGGCAAGCGTGGGCCGCGACAAAAAGCGCGAGCGAACAAAGGCGGGAACCCCGAAGTTTCCAATTCATCCAGAAAAAGAGGAGTCCAAAGAGGAGGCCCCGCAAAGCAACCCTTGATTGCAAGGTCTGCTATCGGCCATCCAAGACCACTT
>JANWYL010000242.1 GCA_025056955.1 Sandaracinaceae bacterium
GAGTGCAGAGGGGGTGCGCTTTTTGGGTCATGTAGAGGCGACATTTGATGAGGGGGGGAGCTTGTCCCTTCTCAAGGTGACACGATGGAGCCTTTGGCTTGGAACAGCGATGCTCGTCGCTTCAGGGCTCACCTCTTTTGCGATGAGCTGGCGCCAGGTGATGCGAGCCATTTCCAAGGGGATCCAAACGATAAGGGGCGGAAACAAAGACAACCGTTCGCTTGATGTGCTTGCTCGCCTAGAAGTGCCTTTCAGTTGGTTTATGATCGGGATGGTCCCGATCACGATCGGGTTGGTTGTGGTGTGTTGGCTTTCCTTTGGCATTGCTCCGTGGCTTGGTTTGTTAAGCGTTGCGCTTTCTTTTGTGCTTGGCCTCGTTGCATGCCGCGCGACGGGTGAGACCGATACCACACCCATCGGTGCGATGGGGAAGATCACCCAATTCACCTATGCGGTCCTTGCGCCAAAAGACATCACCGTCAACTTGATGACGGCAGGTGTAACGGCAGGTGCAGCTGGCTCTTCGGCGGATCTCCTTACCGATCTCAAAAGCGGTTATCTTCTTGGTGCCAATCCAAGGCAACAGTTTCTTGCCCAGCTCTTTGGGGTCTTCTTTGGGGTCCCTGCGGTGATCATCGCCTGGTATCTGCTCGTTCCCGACAAGGCACACCTTGAGGCCTTCAATTCTCCTGCGACGGGAATGTGGGCTGCTGTGGCCAAGGCCCTGGCCACAGGTGTTGAAACCATCCCTGAGACGGCGCGTCTTTCGATCGTCTATGGCGCTCTTTTGGGGGTGGTCCTGGCGCTGGTTGAAGGATTGGCTCCGCGCCATTGGCGATGGTTGGTTCCTTCTTCGATGGGATTGGGCTTGGCCTTTGTCGTGCCATTTCAAAATTCCCTTTCGTTTTTTATCGGGGCACTCCTGGCCCTTTTCTGGCAGCGCTTTCATCCTGAGAGCTCAAGTCGCTACCTCATCCCGATTGCTTCTGGAGTTGTGGCTGGAGAGTCTTTGCTGGCGGCTGGAAGCGCGATGTGGAATGCAATGAAAGATTTGCTCCTTGGAGGAGGGCCCTAGGCTAAGAGGCACGGATTATGCTTTAAAAGAGCGAGGCCTAGCTCGATGAGACCACCTGCTCACTTGGATGAAAAAAAGCCGCTCTTTGCGCTGCGTTTTGAAGGGGGGCAGGCCCGCTTGCTTTTGCTTCGTCCTTTCGAAATCGATGGCACTGACAGCCAAGGAAATGCGTTGAGGCTTGGCCGAATTCTTGAGCTCGAGTTGCTCATTCCCTCTTTTTCCAACGAAACAGGCTGGCTGCCCGAGTGGCCCGAGTTGCGTTCGCGATACACGGAGCTTTTGCGGCTTGTGGCCGAGGTCGATCTTTTGGCAATTTCTGACTTGTCTGGCGAAGTCGTGGGTTTGGGTTGAATCGGTCCAAGCTTCAACCCAAAGCCTTGGACTGACCCTCCGTTACGGAGAACAGTCTTTCGCCCTGGAGGCGTGGCCCCGGTGGGAAGGCGATGTGCTCTATTTGGCCTTGCGCCAGCTTCGCTTGAGCGAACCAAAGGCTCCCACTTGCTTTGCTGGGCTTTCCCGGGTGCTTGCTGCGCTTGGCTTTGAGTTTGATAGCGAAAGAGGGGTATTTGCTTTGAAGCACCCAATTGAAAAACTTCTGGCGGAAGCCCTTCTTCCCTTTGGAATGCGCATTCCAAAAAGTCGTGGATGCGAGGGGGCTTTGCTCAGCGCCCGCGCAGGCAGCCACGGGCACTTGCTTTTGCTTTTTGAGGTGAATGGCCCAAGTGCTGTTCGTGGTGGTGCTTCTTCGAGAAGCAGTGGAGAGTATGAAGCGCGCGATCGGGTCCACCTTGAGATGAGGCGTGCCAAGGGGGTGCTCCAAGCCATGCGGGCTTCGCACCTCGAGCGGGCAGCTGAGCTTCTCCAAGCGATTGAACAAGACCTGGAACCCACCTGGAACGCTGAACTTCATGCGTGGCTTGCAATTGATGGGGGAAATGGGTTCTCAGCTTCCAAAATCGCTGATCCTCTCATCCTTTCTTGGTTTGAAGCTTTTCATGGGATCAGAAGCTTACGCCACCTTGAGACGGCTTTGTGGCTTTGCGGGATTTGCCAGGAAATTCAGCTACGCGTTTCAAAGTGGCTGAGCGTCGAGCCTTCCCACATCTTCGCAGGAACTGCGCTTTTGGCGTGGGCCCAGGAGGTCCGGCCGCAACACCTGGGTCTAAGCCGCTGGTTGGTAAAGCAGGCGGCAGAACGTCTGGGCCAAATCCCTGCCCATGTACCTCAAAAAGCCCTGCCTTTTGTGGCGTTGGCTGTGGTTTGGAGCGAAGGAGCCATTTCGGCGGCTTTGGCAAAAGACCTTCTTCACCTTCTTGGGTGGCCAGTGGCAGAGGGGATGGCTTCACCTTATCCACTGGCCCTGGCTTTGCTTCTGGAGGCAAGTGCCCAAGTCGAGCTTGCTGAGCGGATTTGGCGAGAGGTTGAATCGGGTGCTGACCCTGAGGCCGAACCCTTTTTGGCACGGCGGGACGAAAAGCAAGGCCTTCATTTGCGGGCTTTTGAACGCTGGCAAAGGGTGGCCCATCGCCGGCAGTCCGAAGGGCGCAAGGCTGAGGCCAGAAGTGCCCTCTTTGAGGTTTTAAGGCTCGCATTGCAACTTGGGTTGCGAGATGAAGCCCGAGTCGCTGCTGAAGAAATCCTCGACTTTGGGCTTGCGATTGAGCCATGGGAGCTTGCATGCCTTGCGAGCCAAATGCGCCGATATCAACTGCACTTTGGCGATGGGTTTGACCGCTTGGGCAAGCTGGTTATGCAGGCGATTGAGCTCGATCGAGGCGAAACGCCTGAACTGGTTGCTGCTTTAGAGGAATTGCTCGAGCAGGCCATCGAAACGGGGAGAGGAGTACAGGCCAAGGCCTTTGCTTCGTTGCTCCGACGAATCCGTCCCGATCGGGTGGATTCTGAGCTCGAGGCCCAGGTCGAGGCTTCCGAAAAGGGAAAAGCGGAGGGCGAGCCCGGTGATCTTCGAGCCCTTGCCGATCTCTTTCGCGCCCAAGGCCAATTTGGGCAGGCGGCCCGAGCACTGGCCCAGGCGGCTGAGAAAGAGCGAGACATCACCTTGTTCCGAGCTGCCCTTGATCTTGCGGAACGTGCCCAAGAGCGTGAACTCGCTTGCCGCATCGTTGACGTGCTTCTCGAATGGACGGGGGATGGGCCAGGCGCTGCTGCTTTGAGGAAGCGAAAGGAAAAACTTCTTGGCGGAGGCTAGACAAAAACGCAATATCGTTCATGCTCTCAAATCGGGCCCTTGCAAAATACCCTACCTTCCTCCTCGAATTTTCAAGCGACTGTTCTTGTGGTTGATGACGATGCTTCAAACCTCGAAGCAGTGGAGCGAATTTTGAGGCGTGAGGGCTATGAAGTGTTGCTTGCAAACTCAGCCCGCGGGGCCCTCGATCTTTGTCGTGAGCGCTCTGTCCACGTGGTGCTCACGGATCTTATGATGCCTGGAATGGACGGAATTGAGCTCCTTCAGGCGCTTCAGGGCCTTGTTCCGGATGCTTCGGTGATTGTAATCACTGCCTACGGAACAATCGAAAGCGCCGTTCAAGCCATGCGCGCTGGGGCATACGACTTCATCGAGAAGCCTTTTTCACGGATGCGCCTGCTTCAGTCGGTGCGGAAAGCCATCGAGCGCCACGTTCTTTTGAGCGAAAACCGAATCCTCAAGGCTGAAATCCACGCCCTCCGTGGCCGAGGGCCTGGCGCGATTATCGGAAATTCGCAGGCCCTCCGCGCTGCCCTCGATATTGCCCGGCAGGCTGCACCTTCGACTGCAAACGTGCTTATCCTCGGAGAAAGCGGCACTGGCAAAGAGCTGCTTGCGCGTTTCATTCACGCAGAAAGCAAGCGAAAGGGAGCATTTGTCGCCGTCAACCTCGCAGCGATTCCAGAAACCATTGTCGAGGCGGAGCTCTTTGGCCATGAGCGTGGGGCTTTTACAGGAGCCGTTTCTAGGCGGGAAGGCCGAATCGCTCAGGCCGAG
>JANWYL010000243.1 GCA_025056955.1 Sandaracinaceae bacterium
CTCATACCTTTCGTTATATGCGTGGTTATTCCGATCTCCGTTGCATTGTATGTGCTTCAAGGTGACTGGTTTGTCTTGTACCTCATCGACACGCAGCGCGTGCCATCTGCCCTTGCGCTTGTTGTTTTTGTCTTTGAAGGAATGCTCAGCCCTTTGGGTTTTGCGATAGGCTCTGCCCTCATTCGCAACGAGCGCCATTTGCTTGTTTGGTTGCTTGGCGCATCTTGCTGCTTGTGCGCATTCTTGATTCCTTGGTTAGCGCCTCGTCGTCTATTCGTTGTTGGTACCTACACCCAGTTTGCAAAAGAGTATGGCTTGGTCAACTGGCTTGATACCACTGTTTTTGCGTTGAGTGCAGTCAGTGCGCTCGCCTTATTTGGGGGAGCAAGCTACCTCTTGCTTAGGGTGCGAAGCATGGTGCGCCGCTAAGGGTTTCCAATGCGGGTCAGTCAATGGGCACTTGTTGGGTTGATTGCTTTTTTCACAGGATGCGGAGCGATCGCATACCACACCAAGGCCCCTTCTGTGGAAGCCCTGCGTGCCCGCTTTCGAAATGCCAGGATGGAATCCAAGCTGCCATATGCATTCTATGCAACAGAGGAGTACTCCAAAGAAGCGTACCGCAAGGCTGCAGAGGGTGATTATGAAAAGGCGCGAAGCTACCTCGAACGGGCCTCTCAGCTCGTGGAGCAAGCGTTGAGCGCGTGTGCTGAATAGGTGAGAGGCGTGCGGGCGCGTTTTACGGGCACGGAGAGTTTGTTTCTGTGCGTGTTGATTTGTTTTGCTGGTTGTGCGCTCCCATCTCTTTTGAGAGGCAGGATTGAGCAAGTTCGAAGGATGGTGATCCTGGCCGAGCAAGAGGGAGCAAAAAAATGCGTACCGCGTCTTTTTGCTTTTGCCCAAGTGAGGCTTGAATTTGCAACCAACGAGCTGCTCGACGGCAACTTGAGCCGCAGTCAGGCCCATCTCGAGGCGGCCGAAGCAGCAGCGAGTGCGGCACTGCGCTTGTCCTCTTCAAAACTTTGTTGGCGAGAGCTTCAAGGAGGCGAGGAATCCACCGATGCCACCTCGCTTCGAGGCGGAGAACCCGCACATCAGTCCCGGAATAGTGGCTCCGAGCCACTTGAGTCAGAGGGTGAAGCTGCGCCCAATCCAACTCGTTGAGCATGCAGTGAATTCACTGAGCTTTGGTGCAGCGAAGGAATGGCAACTTGATGGTTATCATGATGGTGCTTCACCTGGGTTTGAGTGATAGGATCAAGCCATGGACTATCCTGGCCGCTTGATTGCGGGAAAATACGAGCTTGTATCGATCGCTGGCCAAGGGGGGATGGCGGTTGTGTGGAAGGCCTTGAGCAGAGGCGCTGGTTCTTTTCGCAAGTGGGTGGCTGTCAAGCGAATCGTTGCTGCCAAAAAGTCTGATCGGCATTTTTTGCAGATGTTTGAGGAGGAGGCACGTCTTGGTGCTGAATTGGCGCACCCAAACATTGTGCAGATTTTGGACTTTGGTCGCGATGAAGAAGAGGAGCCATATCTGGTCATGGAATGGATAGAAGGGGTCGACCTCTATCAGTGGATCCGGTCATTCGAGAGGGTAAGGGAGAGAACACCTTGGCCAGTTGTTGTGGGCATTGGTATCGAAGTGCTCCGTGCTCTGAACGCGGCCCATGAGCGGATTGGGCGGGATGGGCAGCCAGCTCCCGTTTACCATCGGGACATTTCACCATCGAATATCCTTCTTGACTACCGGGGGATCGTGAAGCTCAGCGATTTTGGTTTGGCTCGAGCAATGGATCGGGCTGCAATGACGCAACCCAATGTGGTCAAAGGGAAGCTTGCTTATTGTGCCCCTGAGCTCACGAGAGGAGCGAAGCCAAGCGTGCAAAGCGATCTTTTTGGGTTGGGCGTGGTGCTGTGGGAGAGCCTGGCCCAGCGGCGTCTTTTCAGTGGTGCCAACGACATCGAGGTCTTGTTGGCGATTCGAAAGGGCCAAATCCCAGCGATCTCAACCATTCGGCCTGATGTTCCAGCTTCGCTTGATGCGATCATTGCGAAAGCGACTGCGGCGCATCCTTTCCAGCGTTTTGCGAGTGCCAGAGAGATGGGAAAAAACCTAAGTGCCGTCCTTCAATCCCACGCGACGCTTTTCGATGTGGAGATGCTTGGAAACAGCGTGCGCCTGGCCATGGCTCGACTTGGAAAAAGCATCGAAGCAGAAGGAGTGGCTTTGAAAGATGGCCTGCCGCAAGCAAACGAAGAAGAAGTGCTTTCTGTTACCAGCGAAATGGTTCAGGAAGTGGAAAACGAATCCGAAGGGGCTGCTCAAAGGGAGACCAGGCAAGGGATTCCATTACGAGGGCTTTGGCGCACAGAAGAGGGGAGCTCGGTAATCGGCCCTGATTTTGCGCAAAACGACCCCAAAAAAATTGATGGCTAGAGGCGGCCGAGCTCGGTTTGACGCCATTCTTGCTCTTTTTTTGAGCCGAGCTCATGAAGTTTTCTCAAAAAGCGAAAAGAATAGATGCCGCTTCCGTGGCCATCGCTCCACAAGATGCGGATGGCATAGTTGCCCACTTCCCCAATTTCCCGAATGCGGAGGTCAGAAGAAAGCGCTTCTTCAACCCAACGGATCGGGCCGCCATGCCCTTGGCAGTATGCACAAGGGCAAAACCCCCGAAGCAGACGGAGAGGCAAGGAGGAGAGGAGGCCATCTCTCCATTTGATTTGGATGTGGTCGCCTTCAAGGGGAGCGTAGATTTCAAGCGGCTCTTCGCTTTCGGAAGAGGTGCCCATACTTTGAACACCACTTTTACTAGAGCAATTTCCAAGAAGGCAAGCGGGCAATCGGATGAGACGTGGGGCGGCTTGACCCGAGGGGTGAACTCTGGCCACCCTTTGGAGCCATGAAGTTGTTTTTGGATTCTGCCGATCTTTCTGAAATTCGCGAAGCTGCTTCCATGGGCCTCATCGATGGCGTGACCACCAATCCAACTCTTGTTGCAAAGGTTGGCCGCCCCCTTCGAGAGATCGTGCGAGAAATTGCAGAAGTTGTCGATGGCCCAATCAGCGCTGAGGTGATTTCCACCGATTACGAGGGGATGATTCGGGAGGGGCGTGAGCTGGCTGCGATCCACCCAAATGTGGTTGTCAAGATACCCCTTACTGCGGATGGGTTGCGGGCAGTCAAGCGTTTCGCACAGGATGGCATTCGCACAAATGTGACCTTGTGCTTTAGCCCATCCCAGGCTTTGCTCGCAGCAAAAGCAGGCGCCACCTACATCAGCCCCTTCATCGGTCGCATCGATGATGTTTCTGCCGAAGGGATGAATCTTCTCCGTCAAATCGTGCGGATTTTCAAAAATTACCAATTCAACACCCAGGTACTTGCAGCAAGCATTCGTCACCCTCTCCATGTGGTTGAGGCGGCTGAGATCGGTGCGGATGTGGCCACACTTCCCTACAAGGTGCTCACTCAGCTGTTGCGGCATCCGCTCACGGAGGTCGGCCTTGCTGCTTTCTTGGCAGATGCCCAGCGCATCCCCACATCTCAAAAGTGAGTTGATGATCACCTTATCCTCTCATTCATCGCTGAGTTGGAGGGAGCTTCTCCTTTGTGCTTGGATTGTGGCTGGGGTTGTTGGTTGCATCACCTTGGCCATCGCATCACCTCTCCATGCACAGGAAGTTGAGGGGAGCGTAGGTGCTCATCTCCTTTTGAACCCCCCTGATGTAGGGGGAGCTTTGTCGGTTGATGCATGGGGTCGAGTTGCTTTTTTCCGATTAGGTGGCACCTTTGGTGCAATGGCTTTTCCGTCTGAAAACGATGCGCGCAACCGCGCCATGATGCCGATCGGGATTTTGGGTGCAGTCGAGGGGCAGGTGGACAAGATTGGGTTTGGTGCTGGTGTTCGTGGTGGAGCGTGGGGTGGGGCATCGCAGGAAGTGAAGTTGTCTGGTGGGTTGTGGGTGGGAGCATCGCTCTTTTTGGATATTCCAATTGGGCCTGAGGCGAAGTTTGGGCCAGGGGTTGATGTGTGGGGGTTTGGGG
>JANWYL010000244.1 GCA_025056955.1 Sandaracinaceae bacterium
CGAAAAATACCCCACCCAGCTCATGTATTGCTTCTCTGGTGGCATCGCAAGGCTCTCAAGAAATTCACGGATTCGACGATAGCTGTGATCGCCCTCCAAGGAATCGCGAACATAAGGGCTCAAGCGCCTTGCTGTCCAGGTGCGGACGGGTAAAGGAAGTTTGCCTGTAAATTGCGCCAATGCCATCCCCACGTAGCGCGGGTAGCCCATAAAAATTTCGTCGCCCCCATCACCTGCCAATGCCACTGTCACGGCGCTTCTGGTTTGCTTCGAGAGTTCATAAGCCAAAATAGCGGTTGGGTTCCCGAAGGGTTGATCGAAATGCTCAAAAATTTGGGGCAAAAGCTCCATCAAATTTGGATTGACTTCGATCTCGCTGTGATCGGTGCCAAACCACGCAGCGACTTCCCGGGCGTATGCACGCTCATCATACAGGTGTGCCTCTTTTCCGAAGACCATCGAAAAGGTGCGAAGGGGGTAGGGAGTACACCTTTGTGCCAGGCCCACAACCGTGGTTGAATCGACTCCGCCGGAGAGGAAAGCCCCAATTGGAACGTCGGCAACCATGTGCTGCTTGACTGCAATCGAAAGCTCTTCCCGAATTTCTTCAACGCACTCGGGAAGATGCTTTCTTTGAATGCGTCCATCAGGCAGAGGGGGAGACCAGTAACGCACCGGCCTGGGCGGCCTGAGGACATCGTCTAAAGAAATTTCTAGGAAATGGCCTGGAGGAAGTTCTTGGACGTGTGAAAAGGCAGTTTGAGGGGGGGAATATAGAGGTAGGTCAGGAAAAGATCAATGGACTTGGGGTTGATGTGCGGCTCGACGCCCAATTCAAAAAGCGCTTTGATCTCAGAGGCAAAGACGATTCCATTCTTTAGGAGCGAGTAAAACAGGGGCTTAAGTCCGAGCCTGTCTCTCACGAGCCAAAGCAGCTGAGAATGCCCATCCCAAAGAACAAAAGCAAACATCCCCCTAAGCCTTTGGAGCACATCCTTTCCCCAGTGGAGATATCCCTGCAAAATGACTTCTGTGTCAGAAGTGGACCGAAAACGAACGCCGATTGACTGGAGCTCGCGGCGGAGCTCAAGATAGTTGTAAATCTCACCGTTATAGGAAATCACAACATCATTTTCCGGGGCGATCATCGGTTGGTTTCCGGCTTCCGATAGATCGAGGATGGCAAGCCTTCTGTGCCCCAAGGCAATCGTGTGATCACCGATCACCTTAATCCACTGACCCTCTCCATCGGGCCCCCTGTGTCGCAGCCGATCAAGGGCAGGAGCCAGATCAGGTGCCCTGCCTTTGCCAAACCACCCTACAATACCACACATCGACTTACCCTTTGGTTGTCCTCTTCAGGGGAGACACTTTGAGGGTTTCGTCGAAGACGGAGAGCACTTCTTGCGCCATTCGCTTCCAGCTGAATTGACGCGCTCGTTTGATTCCTTCTTTCCTGAGTGTTTGCCTAAGGCCCTCATTTTCCACAGCCAATCGAATGACCCGAGCCATCTCGTCGACATCATTCGGGTCAAAATAAAATACGCCACTTCGAGCGATTTCAGGAATTGGACCTAAACCAGAAGCAAAGGCGGGCGCACCGGAGGCCATGGCCTCAAGGAGGATGTTCGGAAAGGTTTCGACAGTGCTTGGGAAGAAAAAAGCCAAAGCATTGGCGTAAATCCCAGGCATTTTTTCGTAGGGGACTGCCCCCGTGAACACGACCCGATTCCAAATTCCCCACTCTGAAACGGCTTTTCGTACTTCTTGCGCGTAGTCTTTCTCATGCTCGGCTCCCACCATCGCAAGTTGTATGTTTTGGGGAATGTGTGGAAGAGCCTTGGCAAAGGCAATCACAAGTTGTTTAAGGTTTTTGTAGTGATAAAAGTGAGAAACGCACAGTAAATACGGAGGCTTGATCCCAAGCGATTGGAGCATTTGTCTGGCTTTTGGGTTGTTTGCGGCAAGAGGAGAAAAAAGAGGATCATGGCCAAGATAAATGCAATACGAGTCATTCGCTTTGTTTTTCAAAAGGGGAACAATCGAGCGTTGGGCGTACCTGGATAAAAAAATGATTTTCTGACTCAAACGACCAGAAACGATTCCAATTTGCTTAAGGAGCCACAGGCGGAGCCTCTTGTTATGGGGCGCACTTGCAACCACCTTGGGTTCAAAAGGTGCCATGTTTTGATACATCAACACCTGCGGAATGGGGGAAGCGAGGATGGCAACCCCACCCATGGAAAAGACGAGATCGTATTTCTTGAAGCACAGGCGAATCGGCGAAAAGACTTGCTCAGAAAGCAATCGCTCAACCCATAAGGTTTCTTTGGAAAACGCCGAGAAAGGAATCAATCGAATGCGGCTTTGATCAAAGCCAGAAAAAACGGAAGAAATTGAACCTGGCACAAGCAAATGGTATTCGTATTCCTGATCCTGGTTTAGTAGTGCATCGAGCAGATGACGAATGACAGTAATGCTTCCGCCCAAATTGAAAGAAATACCATTGACCAGAACCCGCTTTCGCATGATGATGCAATCAAAACCTAACTTAATCGAGCTGAGGAAATGTTTTCTTTGAACCAGGAATATGTTAGCTCGATTCCATTTTTCAAGGAAGTTCGAGGCCTCCACCCAAGCGAAAAAAGCCTGCTTACGTCAAGGAGCTTTCTTGGGGTTCCATCTGGTCGTGAAGGGTCAAAAAGAATATCCCCGGTATAACCCACCACTTCTCGAATGATTTCTGCGAGTTCGCGGATCGAAATGTCTTCGCCAACCCCGACATTGATGATTTTTTCGTCATCATAGTGTCTTGCCAAAAACACGCAGGCATCTGCCAAGTCATCCACAAATAGAAACTCCCTCCTTGGTGTTCCAGTGCCCCATACAACGACATGAGGGGCATTTTGGATTTTTGCTTCGTGGAATTTACGGATCAAGGCAGGAATTACATGGGAGTTTTCAAGATCAAATCGATCTCCTGGCCCGTATAAGTTTGTGGGCTGTAAGCATATTCCAGGAAAACCATACTGCCGCCTATAGGCTTGCACCATTTCAATCCCAGCAATTTTGGCGACAGCATACGCAGAGTTCGTTGGCTCGAGGTGACCTGAAAGAAGATATTCTTCCTTGATTGGCTGGGGCGCGTATTTGGGATAAATGCAAGAACTTCCCAAGAACACAAACTTTTTCACGCCATAACGAAAGGCTGCATCGATCACATGGGTTTGGATCAACAGATTCTCGCGGATAAAATCAGCAGGATACCTTGAATTTGCCAGAATTCCTCCAACTCTAGCGGCTGCAAGAAAAACGATTTCAGGTCTTTCAGCCTGGAAAAAGCGCTCGACTTCTTCCTGTTTTGTGAGATCGAGTTCCTCTCGGGTGCGGAGGATGAGATTTTTGAAGCCATCTTGCTTCAGGCGGCGGACGATTGCTGAGCCCACAAGGCCACGATGACCTGCGACATAAATCCGCGCTTGGGGATCGATATTGAATTCAGGCATGTTGGCTGCCTCCTCCTACGGGCCGGTGCCCGGAGTCTCGCAACGTTTTCTCCTGCATTGCCAGCTGATAATCGTGTTCAACCATCATGCGAACGAGCTCTTTGAAACTGACCTTTGGCTTCCACCCCAGTCGGGCCATTGCCTTGCTCGGGTCTCCAAGCAGGTGGTCAACTTCTGCTGGTCGGAAATACCTGGGATCCACTCGAACATGGTCTTGCCAATTCATTCCGAGAATTGAAAAGGCTTCCTCAGCAAATTCCCTCACTGAGTGCGATTCGCCAGTAGAGATGACGAAATCATCCGGCTCCTCGAGTTGCAGCATTTTCCACATCGCTTCAACGTAGTCTCCCGCAAAGCCCCAGTCGCGTCGGGCCTCGAGATTTCCGAGGTAGAGCGTGTTTTGAAGGCCGAGTTTAATGCGGGTGGCTGCCCTCGTGATCTTTCGGGTAACGAAGGTTTCGCCTCTTCGGGGTGACTCGTGATTGAATAGAATTCCGTTTACAATGAA
>JANWYL010000245.1 GCA_025056955.1 Sandaracinaceae bacterium
TGGACTCGGCTTCCCTTGAGAAGGGAGGGGAGTAGACTTCAAGGTGCGGCTTTTCTAAATTCGCTATTCCTGATCAAATTCCCCTCGTTTTTGCCGTTCAAGGCTTGGGCAAGGGAGGGCCCCTTACACCACTGCTCGATGAAAGCCCGATTGCGTGCCCATTGGCAATGGTTTTTGAAATCACAAAAGTTTTCCTGAAAGGGCTGTACCACTTCGTTGTCATCCCACACTTATGGCCCAAGCGCCTTAAGTGGCGGCGCTTCCAGATGCCGGCTGTGTGGATGCGAGGCTTCCACGGTGGGATAAGCCAGGCTTAGGGGGTGTCCTTTTCAAATTTTGAGGATTGGGCTTGAAAGAGTCTTTGAAGGGAGTGCTTTATTTCTGAGACGCAAGGATGAACCTTGGCCGGTTGCTCCTCGACATTTGAGCTCTGTTGTGAAAGCGTTGATGCATGGCGTTTTTGGGGCATGCAGAGAGAGAGAATTGGCACTCCACAACGATTGTGGCAGTTCAGCGCAATGGAAAAGGAGCCATGGCCGGAGATGGGCAGGTGTCTTTTGGCCATACCATGATCAAGGCCAACGCTCGAAAGGTCAGGCGTATCGCAAAAGGGCGGGCGCTTGCCGGATTTGCTGGAGCGAGCGCCGATGCGATGACTTTGCTGGAACGTTTTGAGGAGAAACTTGAGGGCTTGAGGGCGGGAGAGGCTCCCACAGCTCTTTTGCGTGCCGCGGTTGCTTTGGCCAAGGAGTGGCGCACAGATCGGGTTTTGCGACGGCTCGAAGCGATGTTGGTCGTGATGGACGCTCATCAGCTTCTTTTGATCTCGGGCAATGGGGATGTGATTGAGCCAGATCCCTTTGGAGATGCAGCAATTGTCGCGATTGGCTCTGGGGGTGCATTTGCACTTGCTGCTGCAAGGGCCCTTGCCCTCCACACTTCTTTGAGCGCTGCAGAGATATGTAAAGAGGCTTTGCGGATCGCTTCGGGGATTTGTGTTTTCACCAACGAGTCAATTGTGGTCGAAGAGGTGGGTGCATGAAAGAGCGGCTTTTCACTCCTCGGGAGATCGTGAGCGAGCTGGACCGGTACATCATTGGTCAAGAACGGGCAAAGCGTGCCGTGGCCATCGCCTTGCGGAATAGGTGGCGTCGGCAGCGGGTTCCTGAGGAACTTCGGGATGAAATCACACCCAAAAACATCCTCATGATTGGTCCTACTGGAGTGGGAAAGACCGAAATTGCTCGGCGCCTCGCCAAGCTGGTGGGCGCTCCCTTCATCAAGGTCGAGGCATCTAAATTCACCGAAGTGGGATACGTTGGGCGGGATGTTGAGTCGATCATTCGGGACTTGGTTGAAGTGGGCGTGCACTTGGTGCGCTCGGAGGCGATGGAGAGCGTGCGTCTCCGCGCCCAAGAAGCTGCCGAGGAGCGCCTTGCTGCGATCATCGCTTCGATGCGTTCGGGAAGCGGTCGCATCACAACCCCTGCTCACTTGCCATTTGCAAGCATCTTTTCGTCTTCAGGCTCTCCTTCCGATGGTTCAGTTGCCCAGATTCGTGCCGACCTCCGTGCCGGTTTGCTCGAGGAGGAAACCGTCGAGGTAGAAGTGAGCTCTGAGTTTTTTCCTCCAATTCAGTTCATTGGGGGGGTTCATGGAATGGACGAGCTTGAGAAAGGCCTAAGGGAACTCATCAGCCGGTTGCCCGGTTTTAAGGGGCATACCAAGCGAAAGCGCATGAAGGTCAAAGAAGCCCGCCGTGTGCTTGAGTTAGAAGAGGCGCAGAAGCTCATTGACGAGGAGGCGATTGTGCGCGAGGCGATTGAGCGCACTGAGCAAACCGGAATTGTGTTCATCGACGAGATCGATAAGATTGCCTCACGGGCTGGGACTTTATCGGCAGGGCCGGATGTGTCACGCGAGGGCGTGCAAAGGGATCTTCTGCCAATCGTTGAAGGAAGCACGGTGAGCACAAGGTACGGCCCTGTGCGCACAGACCACATTCTTTTCATCGCAGGTGGAGCATTCCACGTCGCCAAGGTATCTGACCTCATCCCTGAGCTTCAAGGTCGCTTTCCGATTCGGGTGGAGCTTGATCCCCTTGGCAAGGCTGAGCTTATGCGGATTCTTTCAGAACCACAAAATGCTCTTGTGCGTCAGTACCAGGCCTTGTTTCGGACTGAGGGGGTGGAAGTCGAAGTGCAACCAGATGCGATTGAAGCGATGGCAGAGTATGCAGCCCGAGCAAACGAGCGCCTTGAAAACATCGGCGCCCGTCGCCTGCATACTGTGCTCGAAGCTGTGTTTGAAGACATTTCCTTTCGGGCGCCAGAGCTTCATGGGGCCCGAATTTCAATCGACCGGGCGTATGTCATAGAGCGGCTTGAAGCGATTATTACGAATGAGGACTTGAGCCGATTTGTGCTTTAACCATCGGGCGTTGGGGCGAAATCGCTGCCAAAAGTTCGGGTGAAAGAGAGGGGGTACGCCCTTCGATCAAGTCCGCAATGATTTGTGCTGTAATCGGCGACCACAAGATGCCATTCCGATAGTGGCCGGACGCGATCCAAAGCCCTTGAATCTCGGATGGACCAATGAGGGGACGCCCGTCAATGGTTGCAGGACGGAAAGAAACCCCGTGCCCAAAAAACTCAGTGCTCGATAGGCATGGGATGAGCCCAAGGGCCCTAGACATCACTTGCGCAATCCCTCCAAGGGTCGGTTGTCGATCAAAGCCTGCCTCCTCAACTGTTGCACCGCACACAATGCGCCCATCATCACGAGGGACGATGTACACACCTTTGCCAAACACGATGTGGCGCACAAGGCCAATTTCCCCTCTCGCGTGAACCAATTGGCCACGCACTGGCCGAATGAGAGGGAGGCCAAGGGCTGGCTCGTCAGGTACAATCAAAGAACTCCATGCGCCTGCTGCAATGACCACATGGGGGGCATAAACCCTTTCGAGTTCACACTCAACGCCATGAATTTTTCCCTTTTGAACCAATAGGCGGCGAACGCTGGCCTGTCGTATGAGGACTCCGCGTTTTTTGGCTGAGGCGAGCAACGCCTGAAGCAGGCAGCCAGCCTCAACCTGGCTTTCGTCTGGAAAAAAGAGCGCGCCAATCACTTGGTCCGATACCGCTGGCTCAAGGTGCTGAATCTCTTGAGGGCTGCAAGGCTCAACCCTCACTCCCATGGAATCGAAATGTTCTGGAGGAGAGAGGAGCTCATTTGTTTCGAAAAAAACGACCAAAGCTCCTTTTCGTCGAAAGCCAACATCCACTTTGCACTCATTGCCAAGCTCCTCGGCCAAGCTTTGGTGGATTTGCTGGCTTTTTCGACCAAGCTCGAAGAGGATGGGATCGCTTGCATGTTCCACGGCTGGGGCAAGAATGCCCGCGGCCACACTTGAGGCTTCTGCCCCTGGCTGTGCTCTTTCGAGGACCATCACTTGGTATCCTCGGCCCTGAAGCTCCCGCGCGATGGCACATCCCACGATGCCTGCGCCAATCACAATGATGTCAGGTGAGGCCATTGGTGCGGCTGTTTGGTTGAAAGAAGGGAAGATTAAGCTGTTTCAAAGCGCCCATGCGATCAAGCGCAAAAGGTCATGGAGGCAAGCGCGAGCTGCCATGGTCAGGCTTAAATTCCATGGATCTCGCAATCCATTCACACAGCTACCTGGCTGGATATGGGCTCACCTAGAGCCACCGTTCTTGCGTTGCTCACTCCCTGGCAAGGACGGAGGGGGCACCGATGGCTAAAGTAGAACTGGTTCTGCACTGCGCACTATTGCGGAGATTGAGTGGGTTGAGCAGGAGGTGTTGAGGGGGAATCGGTGGCAAGACGCAAGGTGTATTGCACGGCGGCTGGCTGCCCCTGGCCAGGAAAGCGCCATTTGCGGATGTGCTCACGCAAGCACTCTAAAAAAGGTTCACTCCCAGCTTGGGTGAATTGTGGTTGAATGTTGACCTCGCTGACG
>JANWYL010000246.1 GCA_025056955.1 Sandaracinaceae bacterium
TCATGATCGTTTAGTAGGATATGTCGGAATGTTTTTTGCACTGCTCTGACCCAGGTAGGAAGGTGGATGGATATTGCTGGGCCCGAAAGCACGCCTTCTTCGCCAAAAGGGAGGAAAGCATGAAGGAGTGGATTCAGAGGTGGACAGGCTGGGGAGTGTTCATTTGGGGCCTTGGAATTTTGGGGTGCAGTCCGGCAGAGCCAGGGCCTTCTTCTCGCCGACCTCCAGAAAAAGTGGGTGTTTTTGAGATGGACACCTACTGCCGCCTGGCTGCTGATCCCCAGGTTGTTGAATTGAGCCACAAGCTTGCGGTGTCTTGCCAACGATCGATGGGGCCAACTGACCTGGATGAGGACAATTTTCCCCGCTGCCGGATTCTGCTTCCGGACGAGAGAGGGGGGCTTCGTGGGCGAAGCATCGAAGGAGCGATAACGGCCCTTGCCTTGCCGGACGGAGGCCTTGTGGTGCTGACTTCTGATGAGCGCTTGGTATTGCACGATGGCAGGAGAATTGTTCGGGAAATTGCCAGTTGGGCGGCAGAGCCTGATGTCGATCGGTCAGGGCGTTTTGTGGCTTTTGTTGGTTTTTCTGGCGAAGAGCGACCTGATCTTGGGGATCCAACCCACATTGCTGTCGTTGATCTCCAACGTGGAGAGCGCCGGGTGGTTGTTGATGATCCCAACGCGAGTTCTCCCCTGTTTACCCCCGATGGGCAAAGCCTGCTTTTTGTAACAGCGGCATCAGGGGTGGCGTCGATCGCCCGCATCTCACTGGCTGGCGGTTCTGTTGAGCTGCTCACCAACCAAGGGCTCGAGGACACTGGTCAAGGCTTTGTGCCTCCCTATGAGCGCCAGAGGGTATGGATTGGCGATACCTTGGTTTACTCTTTTATAGGAGAAGGTAACCAGGCAGAGGTATGGGCATTTTCGCTTGCAACAAGCTTCGCTTCGCGCATCGGTCGCGGCGTGTTTCCAGTTCCTGCAGAGGGAGGAAAAGTGGCGGTTCGTGATGAGGTGTCAGGGAGATGTCCTGTTTTGCTTGGGCTTGGAGGGGAGCCATGAGTGAGAGAACTGTGATTCCTGCGTTGGTTATGGCTCTGGGGTTGGGCACAGAGGCCTTTGCCCAGGAGCTTTCAAGCCCTGTCGATGCGCCGCGTGTTACCTCTCACTTTTCGCATCACGTGTCACGAAGCCGCATCGTTCGCTTCGATTGTACACCGATTCGGCGCCCCAGGCACCGAGGTACTGACTTTGGAACGCCGAATGGCACGCCTGTCTATGCGGCAGCTGACGGAGTGGTGGTGGACGTCTTTAGTGGATGCTCGAACAACGGCAGCCTATCGAGCCGTTGTGGAGGGGGATTCGGAAACCACGTCATAATCGATCATAGGGGAGTAACGACGATTTATGCCCATCTCATGCCAGGGACCATCCGTGTGCGTCCTGGCGAGATGGTTCGATGCGGCCAGCGGATTGCAAATTCTGGGAACAGTGGCCGATCGACAGGACCTCATCTCCACTTCGAAGTGCGGCGGGGAAATGCCCGCCTCGATCCCTATGGGGGAAGATGCAGCACACAGGCCAATAGCCTCTGGCGCACTCCTAACGCCCCCCGCCGGGATTGCCCAATGGGGAGCGAAAACCAGCGCCGAGAAGACTCCGAGCTTGTCAGGGCGCTGATTCCGGATGAGGCCCGTGTGGCACCTGGAGAGGCTGTGGAGCAGCAGTGGACCCTCCGCAACACTGGAACTGTGCCATGGTCAACGGGCACACAGCATCGGCTTGAACTGGTTGATGGTCCGGAGGTTGGCGCACCGCGATCCATTCCAGTGCCAAGAGAGGTGGCACCTGGCCAGACCGTGGATTTCAGCATTCGGGTCAACGCTCCAACGACACCTGGGCGTTACATTTTGCGCTATCGGATGGCCAGCCAGGGTTCAGGCCGCTTTGGAACAACCGTGCTCCTCCGCTTACGGGTGTCTTCGTCCATGGAGGGGGCAGGTTCGTGTTGGTCTGCACGTATACGTCGCCTCGTAAGGAACGGCGATTGCATTCAAGTTGCTCAGGGCATGTGTGGTGCTGAGAACTGTGGCTGGATGCGCTGTATCGACGGAAACTGGCAGTGCGTAGAAGCGGAAGCTTGTTATGGCCAGCGGTATGCCAACCCCCTGTGTGAACCAGAACGGGAATGCAAGGAGGTTGGGGAGCAGTGCAGTGACCGCCTTGAATGCTGTGGTGGGTTGAACTGTGGGCCCTCTCGCAATGGAGACTCCGTGTGCTGTGTGCTCAGGCGTTCACCTTGCCGCAGTGACAGTGACTGCTGCTGGCAGAGGCGTTGTGGAGCTGATGGGCTTTGTGATTGCGTTCCAGAGGGTCAACCTGCAATTCACGTTTCTGAGTGCTGCGGAAGCCTTGTGCTGCGGGATGGGGTATGCACGAGACCATAAAGTGGGTTAAGCTATGTGTTGACATCTATGCCAGAGAGCCGGCATTCTTTGCTTGAGCATCCCTTTTTCTCACAAGAGTTCCTCTTTTGGATTTGTGAGTTGCAATGTCATTTAACCTTCTCATCTCTGACGATGAAGGAAGAACAACGGTTGTACCCCTCACCAACATCCGAGAGGAGATCACAATTGGGCGAAAAGAGGGGAACACCATTCGCCTCACAGAGCGAAATGTTTCGCGTTATCACGCAAAGCTGCGCCATGTTGATGGCCGCTACGTGATCGTTGATCTGAACTCCTACAATGGCGTTTTTGTCAATGGCCGTCGTATCTCTGGAGAACAGGTCCTTCAGCCTGGGGATCGGATCACAATTGGGGACTATCAACTGACCCTTGAAGCGCCTTCCCGTGAGGCGATTGGATCAGGTGCTTCTGCTGTACCCCAAGCTTTTACGCCCCCGCCTTCGCAAACTCTCCCACCTCGCTTGGTGATGCTCACTCCCCCTCGTCCCGGGGCCGAGTATCCATTGATCAGCAACCGCATTCGGATTGGCCGCGGCGAGGTCGAGTTGCGCATCGATTACCCCTCCGTTTCAAGGGAGCACGCTGAAGTTGTGCGAGATGGCGACTCATTTCGACTGCGGGACTTGCAGAGCGCAAATGGGGTGAGGGTGAGCGGGAGGGAGGTGAAGGAAGTGGTACTCAAATCAGGTGATGTGATTGATCTGGGCGAAGTAAAGCTCCGCTTTGTAGGAGCGGGCGAGACCTTCCACTTTGATCCCCTTCACTATGCCGCTTATTTGCCTGGCCAAGCCAGTCCTGCTCCAGCGCCAAGCCAAGCACCTTTGTGGATCAGTGGGATCATCGTTGCCCTTGCCTTGGTGGTGGGTGCTGCGATTGTGCTTTCAAGGAGAGGGGAAGCAAAGCCAACCCTTGAATCGGTTGTTCAGGAAGAAAAAAAAGCACTCACTTCTTCGAGCACAACACCGTCTTTTGGACAGGGTGAAGAGGAGGGTAGAGGTGTTCCTGAGGCGGTTTCTTCACAAGCCTCAGAGAGCGATTTACTGGCCGAAGTTAACCAGTGTCACCTTCTGATCAAGAATGGAAAATTCATCGAGGCCAAGCAGCACGCCATGAGGGCTTTGTCGATGCGTTCTGAGGATGCACGCGCCCGCAAGTGCCTGGAGGAGGCAGAGATGGCTGAAGCCGAAGATCGGGCATTTGCACAAGGTCTTAAGGCTTTGAGTGACGGAGATTTGGAGGCAGCCGTACGGGCTTTTCAGTCGATTCCTCCAGAAAGCTCCTCGCGTCGGCTGCCTGAAGTGCAGAACACCTTTGCAGAGTATGCGAAGCGTTTGATTGAAAGTGCAGAGGCCAATCCCGATGTTGAAGAAGCCAAGCGCACGGTCAATCGTGCCCTCTCGTTGGGCGCAAGTCTCGCTCCGCAGCTGGCCAAGCGGGCCCAAGCGATTTTAAAGAGAAAAGGGGGAGGGCGGACGCAGGGAGTTCCTGCTCTTCCCCAGAAACAGCTGCCCGCA
>JANWYL010000247.1 GCA_025056955.1 Sandaracinaceae bacterium
CAATCACCCTCAACCAAGGCACCACCACCTTTGATTTCATCTATATTGCCGTGACCCAGCGTGGCATGGTGGCGCAACTCAATACCGAAACAGGTGCAGTCAACTGGATTCGCCCCTCGCATGGCGGTCACCCATCGCGCACCGCCGTTGCCTTTGACGGAAGCGTGTGGGTTGGAAACCGTGGTTTTGGCGACACCTTCAATATCAATGTGTCCAACCTTGTCCATCTCGACGTCAACGGTGAGTTGATCTGCCGCGCCCAAGGAGTCACGGGGCTCATCCGTGGGGTTGCCATCGACGCTGATGGCAACGTCTGGGCCGGCGCATGGGACGGGCAGCGGGTATTCAAGGTGAGTGGCACCGAAGTTGACCGAAGCACAAGCCCCCCAAGCTGCCGTCTCCTTGCCACCTACAACGTGGGGGTTAATGTCTATGGCCTGGCTGTGGACCCCGATGGCTGGGTGTGGACGGCCTCTAGCCCAACCACTGTGCGCATCAACACCCGCACAGGAGAGATACAAAGAATCTCCAACCCCAGCTTTTACGGAATCGCCGCAGATGGAGCAGGTCGAATGTGGTTGGGGGGGTATATTGGCAGCGGGCCCCTCCACGCCATCATCCGGTCCACAGGAGCCATCGTCAACGTTCCAAACGACAGAGATCCACCAATGGGTATCCGCGATCGCATCACTGCCGTCACAGTACACCCTGATGGCACCGTATGGGGAACAGCTTATGGTGCAAATCGCATTTATGCCTGGGATCCTTCAACCAATCGGGTGCGGTGCAATATTCCCATCCCCCCCAGTTCAGGCAATAACCCCCACGGCATCGCTGTCGATCGCCGTGGCCGCGTTTGGGCACCTAACCGTTATGGCGGCTACGTCAACGTTTATGACCCCGCCACATGCAGGGCCATTGCGACTTACCCTGTTGATCCAGGCCAAGAACTCTACTCCTACTCCGACATGACGGGGCATCTCCTTCGCACCTTCACGGCTCCTCGTGGCCAGTGGAGGCAGGTCTTTGATTCAGGATACGAGAATGCCTACTGGACGCGGGTGAGTTGGCATGCAGACACCCCGCCTGATACGGGCGTTGAAATCGAAGTGCGAAGCTCGAGGGATGGGATGAACTTCCCTGATTCGACCCGTTGCGGGCCATACACCGCCTCGCCTGCTGATCTTACGGCTTGCCCAAGCCTTGGCCGGGCCCGCTACATTCGGGTGGATGCCACCCTCACCTCTCGCCGCTCGGGTGTTCGGCCCATCCTCTACCGGATCGATGCCTCGTGGGCCTACTAGCCTCCTTAAGTCTTGGGGTCATGTTTGATTTGTGTCGCAGGGTTCTAAGGGCCCATTCTCAAAAAAGGAAGGCACCAATTGGGGTGCTCCTTCTCACAACGCTCCATCCCATCCATCGCCGTCCCAATCATTTGGGAGCCTTCCTTCTCCCTCTACCACTCCATCACCTTCACCATCCCCTTCTGAAGACCGTACCTTCTACCTTGAAGCATTAAGAGGAGTGCGCCCTCTAAAAAAGGAGCGCTCTTTTCACTCGGTTCACCCTCCTGAGGAGCGTGTGGTTCTCCCCAAGGCTCCTTTTGTGGTGACTTCTTTTCACATCCAAAGGGATGAGGATTTTCTTTGCGCTTATCGGGCAGACGTGGCTCCCATCGTTTTGCAGCACCTTCGCTCCAAATCCTTGCGGGTTGATCGAAGGATTGACCTCCACGGCATGACAACCCTTGAAGTGTCCAAGCAGCTTCCCAATTGGATTCGGGCAGCCCATCGCGAGGGAGCGCGTTTCCTCTGCATCATCCACGGAAAAGGCCTTCACTCTCAAAGCCTTCCTCTCCTTCGGGATTGCGTGTGGGAGCTTCTCCAATCTCGAAGCATGGCCCCCATTGTGCTCGCCTTCGCCACAGCCCCTCCCCATCTCGGCGGAAGTGGTGCAACGGTCGTTGCCATATCAAAGCCTACCCCCTCTCGCTAGCCATGTTTTGGCTTAGGCGCATTGCGCCGCATCAGTTCGGTACCTAGAATCACCTTGTGGTCTGATGCTCACACCATCACCTCCTGAGATCTTAATCGATGATGGTTTTCAACCATGCCCCTACCTGCCTGGTCAACTGGCCCGCCTCCCCGTGCGGCAACCCATTCGCCACCTCTTTCCCGAAGAATTCGACGAACGCCTCGCTCAGGGCGATAGGCGCTATGGCCCCTTTTTGTACACGGTCAAGTGCCACCCGTGCAAAGCGTGTCAACCTCTCCGAATCAATACGAGCACCTTTCAGCCATCCCCAAGCCAGAAGCGAAGCTTCCAGCGCGCACAGCGGGTCCTAAGGGTGGAAAAGGGGCCTCTCCTTGTGGACCAAAGGCGACTCGAACTCTTTGAGCGGCATCGCTTGCTCAGGGGGCTTAAGCTCAAAAGCCAAGCCTCGTCGCTTGGTCGAATTCAATCGGAGTACACACGATGGTTTATCGATCGCCTCGTCGATTCTTTTGAGATCCGCTACTTTTTGGAAGACACCCTTGTTGGTGTTGCAATCACTGATGCAGGTAAAGAAGCATGGAGCGCTGTTTACACCTACTATGATCCAAAGCTTCCTCCCCCGCATCATTCCCTCTCAATTGGCACATTTTCGATCATCACCCAAATTTACCTTGCCAAAGAGATGGGGGTGAAGTGGGTGTATCTTGGATTTGCGATCGCTGAAAACGAGCACATGCGCTACAAGTTGCGCTTCCTCCCCCACGAAAGGTTGATTGATGGAAATTGGGTGCTTTTTGAGCGCTGATCACAGGCACCTGGTCAAATGCCCATCCACTCAAGCACGCGAACGATGGGAGTGATAAGATTTCGCACGAGTTCACGACGCAACTCGCTTAAGGATACCCAAAAAGCCATTGGAGGGCCAAACTCGTTGTAGTACCAATCCACAAAATGTGCCCCGAGCGGATTGGTGATGAGGTAGCGATCGCGGAAGCGACGAAGCACATCGATCTCCTTGGCAAGGGGAGTTCCATAAGCAGCGGTTGCAATGAAGCATGGTGAAACAGTGGTGAACTGAACTGGAGGGGTGACGTATTCAGCCACAGCAATTGGGCTTGAGGCGTTGCATGCATCAAGCGCACGCACACCTATCCAGTAGCGCCGTTCGTAGGAAAGACCACCAAAATCAACTTCAACCACTTGGCCAGGCGGGACATCGGTTGGCACCACAAGCGCCACGTTGTCGAGGCTGGCTGCATTGGCCGGCCGACCAGCAAGAAAAGAGGGTTCATCAACAATCGCTTGCTCAGATACCCTCACTTCGTATGCAACCACCCCTTGGTCATCCTCTGGGGCGATGAAGCGCAGGTGGGCATAGCGATGGGCGTCTCGCCGCTCGTGGTACTGGCGAACCTCAAGGCCAAGAATGGCCGAGGGGGGGCGGTTGCCTTGGCACACCTCGGCAGCCTGCGTCCGAACGCGCAAACGATACCCTCCTGGGGCGATTCGCAAGCGATCCACACCACTCCCTGGCGCACCTTGGGGATCGTTTGCGATGGTCGAGTCAATGGGAAAAATGCGGCCTCCTTCAGGACCACGACCCTCAAGCGAGCCTCGACCATAGGCTTCGCGGACTTCGACCACTTCCGTCTGGCCGATTTTGATGGGAGTACGAAAAACAATTGAGGGCTGGCCGCGGTATGGATAACCATAAGTCATCGCCCAATAATCCCACTGTTCTTCAATCGCATTACCCTGCGAACGGGGAGTTGGATATTGAGCAGGCCCCCACTGGGGGGAGTAGTCACCTTCAACGTTGATCTCGAGGTAAACGTAGTAGTTACCGTTTGGCCAATCTTCTGGAACTGTAAACCGAATCCGTTGCAGCGTATCACCTGGAGGGGTTGCTGTGGTCACTGCATCGAGCTCTGGCATGACT
>JANWYL010000248.1 GCA_025056955.1 Sandaracinaceae bacterium
AGCCTCCAGGACCATGGGCTCAACTGTTGACGTTTCCCCCTCCTTCAGCGCCTCCTGCCATGTTCGCCATGCCCAAATCGCCCATCGAACAACGAAAAACGAAAGCCACAGAGCCCACACAAACATCAGGAGGCGGTAGACATAAGCAGGCAAACTCCACAGCGTGATTTTCGGAAAATCCCCCTCGCTGTGGTCGACATAAAAGTGCAGGGCACGAGAATCACTGTCTGCGCCTTGGATCCCCATATCTGGCTCGCTGAGCAAACCAACAGACACTGCAACGATGAGGGCAACAAAAGCGATCAGCGTAAGAAAACCATAGGGAACAATATTCCAAAGAGGAACAGGTCTTTTGCGCTTACCCAGGTGTGCAATCGCAAAAAACCACCCCACCACACTGCCAGTCGCCCACACCGGAATCTGGCTCAAGCCAAGCAGCAAAAGCAGCCACGAACCAATCCCGAGGGGCAAATCTTTGCGACGGGCAAAGAGAAAAGACAAAAAAGCCGACAGAATCAAATATGGCCAAAATAACAGCGCAGGCCCCCACTCGGGTCCATTGAACCAAAGCAGCCATCGATCTGGGTTCAATTCCACAGTCATCGAAAGGTTGGCAATCGGGTGGTCCAACGTGATTGAAGGAGTCGTAAGCGGGGAAGACCAACCCTGCTCCTCTTGCCACTCAATGGATAGCCGATGGTGGCCTGGCGAGATTTCGAGCGCTACCTTTCCATCAAGCAAGGCAGGAAGAGGCTCTTGAAGGCCATCAAGCTCAATCGCCTTGAGTTGAGCATCCTTTGGTAGCCTGATGGAGAGAGGGGTTCCTGAGCTTGCCCTCAGCCCAAGGGCCAAGGAGGCCGCACTAAGGCGCAAGCCAGGCCTGAACGAAAAATCGGCCCGATCCACGGTCAAGGAAGAGCCAGGCAAAGGCTCAGGGCGGCTGACACGAATGCGCAGCTCTTCTCCAGGCCACGGGCGGAACTCCGGCACCCAAGCGCTTTGATCGCCAGCAGCTGTGAACGGAATACCTTCGCTAATGCAATGCCACATCGGCCCGCATTCCAGGCGCCAGATTTCTCCATGCTGGGCATCACGAGGGGCCCTCAGCGTGAGTTCCGAGGTGGGCTCAAGCACGGAGCTCCACTTGGCTTCCCTTTCAAAGGCGCCAAAGTTCACAACAACGGAGTTACCCACGATAGGAAAGCGGGCATCGAGCACGCGCTCTTCTGGCAAAAGCGGTACAGAAAGCACCGCTGGACCTCTTGGCGGGGATTGGCGCCGAACCGTGGTTTGGCTTATCCAACGCCAACCGAGCGATAGCGTCCGTGTGACCATAAAATAGGCAGGCAAGGGCGAAGGAGTAAGCTGTTCCTGGACCCCCTTTTGGACCGGTACAAATTGGAGCGATTCAACCCCTCCCCCTTCCTTCTCGCTTTTCGACACCTCCCAACCCTCTGCGTGAAGAATCAGAAGGGTGCGTGGCGCCTGACCAAGCCCGAGGGTCCATGCCTGACCTACCCTCACTTCTCCTTCTGCTTCGATGGTATGGCTCCCTGGAGGCAAGCGAATGAAAAGGTGGGAATTCTCAAGCCGAATCAGCGCTTGGCTTGGGGATCCATCCAGGCGGACAATCGATGGGACCCACCTGTCACTGGGTCCAGGCAAGGGAAAGGCCATAAGACGCGATGCCGAAACGAAGATGCGGATCTGTAAGGTGCTTTCGCGAATGCGTATCTCCATGCGATGGCTTTCAACGCAACGATCGCCACAAGGCACGGGGCGCGTCACTCGTTCGCGCAGAGCATTAAGCATCGAGTCAGTGGGTATTTCCTGTGCCATGGCATAAGGCTTCCAAGCCAGGACCATCCAAAAAACCACAATGGCTGCCGCTTTTGCATCTCGCTGAGCTGAACTCTTCTGTTCTTCTTTTGACCGGAGCTTTGAAAACAAAACCAGCAACAATAACACCACTAGCCCCCCTCTCGCGAAAGCAATCAGCCGAAAGAGCCAGGGGCTGACCAACCAAATCCGAATCTCCCGTTCTCGGGAAACTGGGCCCACATAACGCAATTCGTGGCGCTTCCACTCCCAAGTCGGCATGCCAAAGCCAGTCTGAGTCACCGTGCCTTCCCTTGTCTCTTTCAGCTTTTCGCCAAAGCCTTTCTCTTCTGCCTCTATCCCGTACGAATCTTCTGCGACTCTTGCAGCTCCTTCGAACCCTGAAGCTGCAGCAGGAATTTCCTCTGACGACAAGAGCTTGGGAGGCACGAAGCCCTCTGGCATCAGAAGTTCGAATGGACGATCGAGGATTGGGAAGATCGCTCCTTTGATCTCCTTCGTCGCGAAAGCCAACACCAGAAGCGCCACGACAACGCCAATTGTGTAGGCCAACCCCTTCCAAAGCTTCTCGTACCTTCGTCCCCTAGTGGCGTTTGCAATTGCTACCGTGGTCACGAGGACGAGCCAGCTCCAACGAGGGGCCAATTCAGCATGAAAAGACAAGCCCATGGCAAGCAAAGCCAAAAGACCACTTCTCCAGCCCAGAAGCCGCCAAAAAGCAAAAGAAATCAACAGCAAGACAAAAAGATCAAAAAGCCTCCATTCCTCAAGCCAACCCCCACGGACCTCATCAACCCCTTCCGCTGAAAACAGCATCCAGCCAGGAGGCAAATTCAAGGCAATTGACAACGAAGATGCGTTTTCTGACCAATTGACTGCAGGAATCTTGCCTTTGTTTACCTCAAGCCGCCACTCAGCGAGATAGCGATCATCAAGGTCTCGCACCTCGATTCCCGGACGGCCCTCACCTGATGTCTTCGTGATGAGAAGATCACGGTCTTTTTTGCTTGAGTGCACCCTTCCGAGCTCTCCCTGCATGAGTTCGAGGCGGTGTTGCCCGGGCCAAGCGTTGAGGCGCACTTCATCTCTCACAAAAAACTCGGTGCCCTTAAAACCGAGCCACATTGTGCGTTCGACCTCAATTGCTGGGGGGGGTGCATTGGCCTGGCCTCGACGCACCGTCTGCAGCATGAGCTCAGCGCCTTGGTGCACAAGGTAAGCCGCAGACCCTTGCCATTCAGGAGGCAAGGTGCTTTGTTTTGGGTCAATTGAGGGAACTCCTTCGATTGTCGCCTCTCGGTAGGTGGAATCGGGTACCCATGCCCACACTTCTTGCTCAGGCCAACCCTCACCAGGTTTGGGTACCTCTAATTTCAACTCAGGCTCAAAAATCACCGATTCGATATCGATCACATGTGTCCCCGGTCGCAAAGACAGCACCAGAAGGCCTGAAGGAGAAAGGGTCGCTGGAAGCTCACTGCGGAAGTCCACTGGGAGGGCAGGCTTGGGCAAAACTTCATGAAAACGAAGCTTGCGAGATCCAGCTGAGGCGCGAATCGTCAGGCGGGTGTCAAGCAGAACCGGAAAGCCGTCACGCAATCGACGGTGCACTTCAATGTGAGTGCCTTGGGCCGATTCTTCCTGGGGCGCTTGCTTCCCAAGCCACACTTCTCCCCCCTCTCCTCTAAAAGCAACCCTGCTGCTTCCTCCGCTTGTAAGCACCACGCGCGCCACTTCGGGCGGCACTGCAAGGGTTTGCGGTACCTCACTCCATTCAAAGCGTCCCTCAATCCGATGGCTGCCCCTATCAAGCCAAATCGCAGGGCGCTCTCCTTGGGCAAGCACGAGGGCTGCTCGCCCGTCCACCCGCACTCCTTCGGGCCATAGCCCAACTTGTCCAGGCAATACCGAAAAACCCTGGCGTTCTCCCGACACATAAAACACAAAAGAGGCCCCCCTCTCCTCCAGTTGGAGTTCCAAGTGCCCAGGCCAGAAACATATTTTCCCCTCGATTTTCTCTCCCTTCATCCCCTCTCGCTCTGCGCACCCCC
>JANWYL010000249.1 GCA_025056955.1 Sandaracinaceae bacterium
TGCGCGCATCGGTTGATCTTCGGGCGCAGGATGGTATTTTGCTGGCCCAGCTTGAAACCGGAGGGCCTCTCGTTGAGCGGAAAAGCACAAGGGGCGTGGGGCACGTTTTTATGGTGATGCGAGGGTGGG
Source organism: Sandaracinaceae bacterium (assembly GCA_025056955.1). Taxonomy (GTDB): domain Bacteria; phylum Myxococcota_A; class Polyangia; order Polyangiales; family Sandaracinaceae; genus JANWYL01. The sequence continues at coordinate 130 of JANWYL010000249.1, forward strand.
GAGGGCTTTCACCCGAGTTTTCAGGGCATCACCTTTTCGCTAAAGCCTGGAGTTCACCCAATTCACCCAAGTCAAGGTGTTTTGCAAGCGCAAAAAGGGTTGGGCGAAGTTCGGCGTGCGCGACAAAGCTTGCAAGGTGATCGTAAGGTGTTGGGTCGCGGTTGATGATGGCAATTGGGATGTGGTGCTCGGCCGCAAGGGGAACAAGGCCTGCCACGGGGTGAACCTCAAGGGAAGTCCCCAAAACGAGAAGAAAATCGGCCTGAAGGAGGTCAGCTGTGGCCTCATCAAAGGCAGGCCCAAGGGCTTCGCCAAAGAAGACCACAGAAGGACGCAATAGCCCCCCGCAGCTTGGGCAGCGAGGGAGCGCCCCTTCGCCAAAGTCCAAAGGGCCTGAAAAAGGGCAAGACATGCACAAAAGCCTTCGAAAGCTCCCATGGACCTCGTGGACGCGACGCGAGCCTGCAGCCTGATGAAGGCCATCCACATTTTGCGTGATCACCGCCCGCACGTGCCCACGCGCCTCAAGGGCCGCAACGAAACGATGGGCGAAGCTTGGCTGAATTTCCGGAAGGCGGCCAAACACATTGCGCCAAAAGCCGTAAAAACCAGCCGGGTCACTCAATAGCCCAGCGAGCGTGGCGTAACGCAAAGGATCAGCGCCTCCCCAAAGGCCCATCCGTGAGCGGAAATCCGGAATCCCCGAATCGGTCGAAACCCCTGCGCCTGTCAAAACAACCCCTCTTTTGGCTTGGGCCAAAGCGGTGGCGAGATCCTCAATAAAGCTCATCGCTTCTCGGCCTCCCTTTGATTTTCGCGCAAAAAATCAACGAGCGTGCGCAGGTGCGAGGAATTGGCGGAAAGGAGGCTTACGCCATGGCCCTCTTCATCGACAACCAGGGCCTTGCCTTGGGTGAGCTTGGCAAGAACGCTTGCGGTTTCTGCCGAGTCGCTCTCATGACGCGATGCGATGGCCAAAAGCCTCCTCGGCCCAAGCTTTGAGGCCGGCACCATCACATCGACCCCGTGGTATGCGCGCCCTGGCGAAAGCAGGGCAAGCACCTCAAGGGAAGGGTCAGCAGCCGCTGTGCGAATCACGGCCGTTGCCCCAATGCTTGAGCCCACAAGAAAAATTTTGCGCGGGCGCACGGGTGAGGCAGGGCCGCGAAGGTAGTGCACCATGGTCGTGACATCGATTTCGAGGCGCTCCCAATCCTTTTGGGTGAAATTGAGAAAAGAGATCCTCTCTTGGCCCTCGCTTTCTGTGCTTTCCCCATGGCCACGGAGATCGATTGCCAAAACGGCCAAAGGCGGCGCTTTGCGCAGTTCTCGGATCACTTCTTCCCACTCTTTGCGGCTCGAACCGAGCTGATGCACCAAAAGGACAAGGGGTGCATCGGGCTCTGGGGCAGGATACAGGGTCCCACGCAGCCAAATCCCATCCCGAGAAGGGGTGCGCACTTCAATGGGCTCGGGAAGGGGTGGGGGAGGGGAGGGAGCGGCGGAGGCAGTGGGCACGGCCGCTTTTGGGGGAGGCTCCTTGCGGGTACAGGCAAGGGCGCCAAGTGCCAAAATCCAAAAAACTCCATGCCTTGGCAGGCAATGCACGGGGCCAGTCTAACACGCAGGGCATGAATCACAAGGCCCTTTCCTTTGATGCCCTTTGCGCTATGCTTTGGAAATGCCCCGCCGCGCTGCGGCCCTCATCATTGGAAACGAACTCCTTAGCGGCAAGGTGAGCGATGCCAACCTCCCGGTCCTGGCCCGTACCCTCTTTGAGCTTGGGATCCGCCTCGAGCGCGCGGTGATGTGCCGAGACGAAGAGGTGGCCATCGCCTCTGAGCTTCGGCTTCTTTGCGATCGCTACGACCTCGTCTTTACGAGTGGGGGGATTGGGCCCACGCACGACGACCGGACGATTCAAGGAGTGGCAAGGGCTTTTGGGGTTGCGCTCAGGCGTGACCCGGGCCTTGAGGCGCGAATCCTTGCGCACTACGGCCCCCGCACGACCGAAGGCCATTTGCGCATGGCAGAAATCCCAGAAGGCAGCCGACTGATCGAGTCCGAGGAGCTCGCTTGGCCTGTCCTTCAAGTTGGAAATGTCTACGTTCTCCCAGGTGTGCCAGAATTTTTTGCCCGCAAACTCAAGGCGATTCGCCACCTGATTGGCATGGAAAGGCCCTATCTGAGCGCCGCAGTCGAAACGCGTTGCGATGAAGGTGAAATCGCTGCGCTCCTTGAGCGGATTGAACGCGAGCATGGGGTGGAGGTCGGAAGTTACCCGCGATTTGTAGATGGCAAAATGCAACTCCGCTTGACCCTGGATTCCCAGGATCCCGAACAGGTCGAGAAAGCCCTTGAAGCGCTCCTTAGAGGCCTCAATCCCGCCATGGTCCTTGGCGTCGAAAGGCCCAAGGCCTTGGATCAAAAAAAGGCAAAAACTTGAGCCCAATCTCCTTTTTCAGGCATAGGGGGCTTATGGAAGAATGGCAGGTGAAGGGGTTTCCTTGGTTGCGCTCTTTTGTCCTTTTTGGAAGGGCCAAGGCAAGCGGGCGGCTCGTCTTGCGTGGGAAAGGGAGGGTGATCTCGGTCAAACTGCACCAAGGCAAGGTCCGAGGCATCGAAGGCATGGAAGAAGATGCGCTGGGTGAGGTCGTTGGGCGCTTCCTTTGCCCGGGTGAAGAGCAAAGGGGTCTTCCGATTGGAGCGCTTGCTGTGGAGCGGGCTTGCCTCGATCGCTCGGGCTTGGCGTGGGCCTTGCGGAAGCAGATGCGTCGGCGTTTCCGGAGGCTCATCGAAATCGGCGATGGGCTTCAAGCCCATTGGGAAGGGCCTGGCGCAGCCCCAAGGCGGCCTTTTGAGGAAGAAATGCCCCTTGAGGATTTGATGGCCGAAGGCCTGCGCCAATTGGGAGAGGAAATCCTCAAGCAAGGCCAAGGAAGGATCCCAAAAGCGCCCCCAATCATACCAAAAACGCCTCCAATTGAAACAGAAACAGGGCGCTGGCTGAGCCGCGGAGCGCTCCACCCTGAAGAGTTCTCTGCGCTCTTTGGATGTCCGAGGGGGCCCCGAGGAGAGGGCTTTTTGGCCGCCTTCTGGCTTGGAGGCCTTGCCGAAGTCCCAACACCAAAGGGCGTGAAGGAACTCCTCTTTTTGCGGCACAAGATGCGGAAAGGCAGGCTTGACCTCCGCTTTCGCTCAAATGAAGAAAGGCGCAACTGGCTTCGAAATTGGGCCCGTCAACTCCACCCAGACCGCTTCGCAGAGGACCCAAGGCTCGCTGCGCTTTCGACTTCGCTCATCCAGGAGCTCATGGCGCAACCTTGAGCGCTCCTTTGGGTGGAGTGGCCAAAGGCCCTAGCCACCGCCACAAACCCTTTTTCACCTTTTAAGTAGAGACGGTGAAGGGAAGGTTGCAGAAGGTGATGGTGGGTGTGGGTGGATGCGCGCTTGCATTTCTCACCCGATTTCACTCAATTTGGGTGAAGTGCACCCAATCCCAAACACAAGGCCCTCTTGGATGGTTTGGGCGGGAGGAGCACTTGGTGTTTTTGGCCTGAGCCTCACAAACAACCAGTTGACTCGGCGATGGGTGCTTGGGCCCTTGAGCCGCACGATCCAAAGACGAGCCCAGTGGCCTTGCACTTGTGAGTGTGAGGAAGTCTTGCTGCCCTTTGCGCCATGTTTCACAGGTGCTCGCGGCTGTCTTTTTGCGTGCTTGGGGCACTTGCCCTTTTCCAAGGTTGTGGTGGCGG
>JANWYL010000024.1 GCA_025056955.1 Sandaracinaceae bacterium
ACGGTTGACCTTCGCAGGCTCATTGAAATGAGTCCGGCGGTTATCTTGGTTGCTTTTGTGGTAATCATTGCCCAATCCTTGGTTGTCACCTCGATGGGTTTGATTTCGGGAGTGGGCCTTCGTCCTGCCCTGATTGGCGGGCTCCTGCTTGGGCAGGTTGGCGAATTTTCTTTTATTTTGGCTTCGCTTGGGCGCTCTATGCACATGGTGCGTCGAGACCTCCCCACGCTCCTTGTTGGGGTTTCAGTTCTGACTGTGTTCACTACCCCACTTTTGGCGCGCGCAAGCGATCGCATCGTTCGTTTTGTTGATCGTCATCTTCCAGCTCCTCTCCGCCACTTGCTTGTGCTTTACGATCAATGGGTGGCGGCATTGCGGGTGCAGTATCGGGAGAGCCAAAACAACCGCGTTCGGAAAGCGTTGAGGGCGCTTCTCTTCGATGGGTTGCTGGTGGTTGGTCTTTTTGCTGGGATTGCCAAAATCAGCCGCCCTGTCACGCGCTGGGTTGCGGTGGAATTGGGCGTCCGCAAAACTTACGTCCATGTTGTTTGGGTTACTCTTGCCTTTGTGCTGGTTGTGGGGCCTGTGCTTTGGTCGATGATGCGGACCACCCATGCCCTAGTGGATGCGGTGTTTGAAAGGCAAGGTGAAGACCGGCGCCACACCCGCGCCTTGCGGCAGGCTTTCCGCGCCTTGCTGTTGGTTGGGATGGCCCTTCTTGTGGGATTTCCAGCTGTGACTTTGTTTGGGGCAGAATTCAAGAGTCAAAAAGTGCTCTGGGCCATGGCGCTTTTTATGGCTGCTCTCGTTTTTTCGACATGGCGTTCAGCCAAGGCAGCTGGCGAGGAGATTCAATCTGCAGCCCTTTCACTGGCCCGCTTCTTGATGGCATCACCCACCTCCTCGGAGCGGGCCAGCAGTCCTTTTCTCCCACCTCATTTGCCTGTTTTGGGAAATTTGCACTCTGTCGTGGTGCAACCAAACTGGGCTTGTGTGGGGCGCAGCCTTGGGGAGCTCAACCTTCGGGCCCTGACGGATGTGGCAGTGCTTGCAATTCAGCGTGGCGAGAGGGTGATCACCATCCCGAGGGGTGAGGAGGTGCTTTTGGCTCATGACCTTCTTCTCATCACTGGCACCGATGATTCGGTTGAACAGGGAATACACCTTCTTCGTGGGGACTCTCAAAGCCAGGGCTAAAGGTGCTTTTTGCCAATCTCGATGGGATTTTAGAGGCCAAAGAAAAGAAGGAGTACACTGGGTTGAGCGATGGTTGATGGTGTTCAAGTTCGGTGACTTGAAAAGCGTTGAGAGATGCGCTTTCTGACCAAGGCGATCCATTTTCTCCCCCACGGTTGCAGGGCAACACCTAGGGCAGTACCCAGAAAAGCTCCCACAAGCCCCAGCGCTGCTTTGATCAAGGCGCCGACCCTGCCTGGAAATGAAATTGGGTTGATCGCGAGGCATATCAGTGCGGTGGGTATCAAGAGAACAATCAAGTCCTTAATCAGTATCCGAGAAACTCCTTGGCCAACAAAGCGCTTGAGGAAGGGGGTAGAGGGAAGCAGAGCATTGATGAGCTGCATGAGGGGCCATCCCATCGCAACAACCGTTAGGGAATGGGTGAAGTGAGATACAGAAAACCATGCAATTCCTGCGATGATTGCGATGCTGGTTGATATCAACAAGGGCCTGAAAAAACCAGAAGCATAAGCAAATGCGGCGAAAAGAGTTGGGGTAAGGCTGAACGATTGACCAATGGCAAGGATGCGGACAATCGGAGTGGCGTCACGCGCGAGTTCACCATTCCCAGTCCAGCCAAAGATGAAAGGTTGAGCAAAGGTGATCAAAGCACAACTTGCTGGTACCACCATGGTAAACATGGTGCGCATTGCCTGTATGTAAACTGAGCGGGTTTCGGTGAGTTCCGCACCAACAGAGCGGTGGAAACGGGGAAGATAGGCAGTGAAAACAGGAGAGATGACATGGCTTAGATTGGATGCGATGGTTTGGGCAAACCCATAGAGCCCAAGATCTCCAAGGGGAATCAGCGAAGCGAGCAGGACCCGGTCGATGCTGCTTGTCACGAGGAACAATGAATTCAAAGCAAAGGCGCCGATGCTTCTATTGCGGCTTGCTTTCAAAAGGTCGAATCGGAAGCGAGGAAGTGGCGATAGGGGAGGGAGTACCCTGCGACCGAAGAAGCGCAAAGCCATCCAGTGCGCCACGCTGCTCATGGCATACATGCAGGCAAACACCTTGGGCGAGGCTTCAATCCAGTAGAGCCCAGCAATTGCCATTGAGGCCCGCAGCAGTGCATTGGCTGAGGCAATTGCGTTTTGAATTGCTTGGCGCTCAGCATTGATGAGGATTTGGTTCCATAAGGCAATGGGCCACTGCAAAGCCAACCAAGCGCCCATCCACATGAAGGTTTGAGAAATGGCATCAAGGGATAAGGCTTCCCTTTGAACCAGGTGCTGCGCCAGCCAGGGAGAGGCGATTGCAAAAATGGTGAACACTCCACAGGCCAAGAGCCAATAGAGAATTCCCATGGTGTGTATGAATTCCCCAAGCTCTTGGGCATTTTGTTCTCGGTTTTGAATCGAACGGGCCACCCTTCGACCGAGCTCAACTCCTAGCCCTGTGTCGAGGATGGTTTGGAGCATGGCAAAGGAGTTGAGCACGGTAACCAACCCATACCCTTCTCGCCCAAGCAGCTGCACGTAGTATGGAACTGTGACCAGAGTGACAACAATCCCCCATGCTTTTCCAAGGAGATTGGCGATGAGGTTAACTGCAAGACCGAACATGAGAAGACTGGGAAAAGAAAAGAAAGCAAAGGAAGGTATGGTGAATGGTGAATGAATTAACTTTGCGACTCATTTTTGCGGATGGTGACACCGATTTGGGTGATAGGAATTTCGATTCCTTCTTGATCAAAGGCCCGTTTGATGCGTTGCAGCAAAAAACGCCTTGCAGCCCATTGTTGGATTGGAGGCACAACCTTCACCCGTGCACGGATGACCACCGAAGAAGCACCAAGCTCCTGAACACCCATCACCTCCGGCTCGCTCAGAACCCCTGCCCAGCCTTCTTCTGTGCAAGCTTTCTCGATGGTGGCCTGAATCACTTGAATGGCACGCTCGACATCGGCCTCATGGGGTACCCGAATGTCAATCAAAGGACGGGCAAACTCACGGGTTAGGTTTTCAACGATTTTGATCTCCCCATTTGGAATGAAAACCACTTTGCCATCCATATCCCGAAGCCGCACAAAGCGCAGGGTGAGTTCTTCGACAGTGCCAACATAATTTCCAATCCGCACGACTTCTCCTTGGCGCATTTGGTCTTCGACCAGAATCAACAAGCCTCCCAAATAATCCCGAACGAAGGCTTGGGCACCAAAACCGATGGCCACACCAGCCACCCCTGCTGTGGCAAGAATTGGGGCGATCGAAATCCCAAGCTCAGACAAAATGAGCATGCCCGCAACGATGAGAGTGACCACATCCACAACATGGCGGAGTGCCCTTGCGAGGGTTTGAAAGCGCATGCCCGCATTTGGATCGCTTCTTGAGGAGATCTTCGAACCCAGAGCTTGAATTGCACCGCCAATCAATCTGCGAAGGAGCAAGGCAGCTCCACCAATTCCCACAATTCGAGCCAATGTCCAAACAGAAGGAGGGATTGAAAACGAAGGCAAAGGGTCGAATTCCATCAGATGCTTAAGATTGCTCCTTATCTTGCGAAAGTGCACGCAGAAAGGGCCAGTAAAACGAGGAGCATGCACAGGCAAGGTACACTCAAAGAAAATCGGCGAGGGAGGCCAACTCGACAGGAGCACGAGCCCGCAAGCTTCGTTGGTTTATGTTCGTCGAAGGCATCATGGTCTTCGCTCGCATGGGCGTCGAGGGGGGCTTGTGGCGAGCTCCAGGCATCCGGAAGCGGCGGTGTCCAGGCATCTGGTGGAGGCGGTGTCCAGGCGTCTTCGAGGCAAGGGGCATCTCCGTTTCTGCAATCTTCGTCAACGCCGTTTCCACAGCGTTCTGGAGCTCCTGGATGTACTGCTGGGTTCATATCGTCGCAGTCTCCCTCGTCTGGGGCATATGAGTCCCCATCCCGATCACATACGTCGTCGCTTCCGACTGGTCTTGCCTCGCAACGGCCAGGCAGGCAGCTTTCTACCATTTGCATCCCATGAACACAGCGCCTCCGTTCTTGCTCGCCCGAGCAGGTCCAGATCTCATGCCACCCAGGAGGACACGAGAAGGACCCTTCACAGCGTTCTCCTGGTAGGGCCCGGTAAGCACCTTGCTCGAGCCAGCTTGAGGGGCTGGTTGGGGAGCAGGGACCTGCAAAGGGATCGAAAGCAGTGCCAGAAGTGCTTCCCCGTCGGACTTCGAAGTGAAGGTGCGCTCCGGTTGAGCAGCCGCTCGATCCGATTTGCCCAATCACTTGGCCGCATCGGACTGTTTCACCTGGACGGACCCTGACAGAGCCCCGGCGCAGGTGAGCATAGATGGCGATAAGGGAGCCGTGCCGGATGCGCACATGGTTACCGAATCCGCCTGCTGCCCCTGTGCCACATGGTGAAGCCCCTGCTACGCACTCCGTGCACCTGTCCTCGAAGCCATCGACAGCTGCCTCAACCACTCCGTCTGCTCCAGCAACCACTTCATGCCCCATCTCTATTGCAGGAAGACCCCCGCGGAGACTGAAGTCAGTGCCACGGTGCCCATTGTAGCTTGAGCGGCCACAATTCCAGTCTTGGTGGGTCCCTCTTGGGTCGTGGTCAAAGTAATACCAATTCGCAATGCAGGTGGAGCAAGCCACAGGGCGACGAAAGCGTTGGGCTTTGGCCCATGGTGTGAGGAAGGGTGTCAATAAGACTCCAATCATGAGAGCGCTCAAGGAGATTTGATGCTTTGGCCCACTCATCGCAGCTCCTTGGGAAGGGAGATTCGCACTTCTTGGTCGCTCACTTCAACGACAAGTGCATCTGCTTCAAAACCAAGGATGCGGTCAGGAAGAGGTGAGTACCCCTGGTCAAGGGGATCACCAACCTTCAAGGTGCAGTTGGTAAGGCAGCTCATGCCTTCTCCATCCGACCAAAGGGCCCAAAGGCCTGCAACTCCACCATTTTTAGCTCCAATAAAAGCAAGCCTCCGCTTGGCTGCTTCCCTTTTTTCCCACACAATTGAGCCCACTGAGATCAGCTGGTGGCCTCGAAAACTTCGCTTGCGCTTCCCATCGTGGACCACGAGCACGACCTCGCCACCCTCCTCAGTGGCCCATGCAGAAAAGCGGTTATCGTGGGAAAGAGTTGGAGGAATCAGCACCCCCTCATCAATCAATTCAGTTGTTCCATCATCCATCACCCATTCAAGCCTTCCGCTTGGTCTTAACACCAATGCACCACCTTGCCAAGGGGCACCCCCAATCACCCATTCCTTGATTGGGAGTTTGTGAGCCCCATGATTCAGGACGACCCGAAACCATGATGGTCCATCTCCACCAGCTGGCGTTAAGTGAAGTTCTTCGACAATTTCAAGTTGAGCTGTAGTGGGATGTGTGGCAATTCCGCGTTGAATGTTCGCCTCTTCCTGGGTGCATCCAGCGGTGCAGAGCGCCAAAACCAATCGCAGCTCCCACCTTGATAACAAGGTGAGCTTCGGCATTTGGGTGTGTGCAAACGGGCGGGCTTTCTTGCATGTTGGATGAAGAAAGGGCATGGCAGGGGAAGGGGCAGGTGAGTGCTCACTCTGAGTGATTGGCTTCTTGAACCAAAGCGATTGCCTCGATTTCGATCCGCACGCCCATTGGGAGGCGGCTCACTTGGACGGTTGAGCGAGCGGGTGGAGTGAGCCCCTCAAAAAAGCGGGCATAGGTTGCATTCATGCGATTGAAATCAGAGAAATCAGTGAGAAAGACCGTTGTCTTAACCACCTTTCCCAACGACGAGCCTCCCGCTTCAAGCAAGGCCTTGAGGTTGCGCATGACCTGCTCAGTTTGGCTTTCGATGTCTTCACCAACCACTTTGCCTGTTGCCGGATCAACCGGTATTTGCCCAGACACAAACAGGAAAGACCCCGCCCGAAGGGCTGGGGAATAGGGGCCAATTGCTTGAGGGGCCTTGGGGTCATGGATTGCCTTGCGCTCCATGAGCAAATCATACCGACTTTTTACCAAGCTGCTTTGCAAGAGGGAAAAAGAAGAACTGGTTCAAGGAGCCTAAAGACATGGCAAGCATAAAATTTTCAGAGCGAAGTTGGAGGTTTTCAGGGCTTTTCGTTGCGGCCCTGCTTTGGTTGATCTGCTTCACACCTCGTTTGCGCTCGGAGGTAGGTGCCTCTCTCAGGCACGCTGGCGCCTTTGATCAATTTGCTGTGGCCTCGGATCATCCTCTGGCCTCAGAGGTGGGTGCCTCGATTCTCGCTCGTGGTGGCAATGCTGCCGATGCAGCAGTGGCCACAGCCCTTGCGCTGGGTGTGCTGCACCCTGCATCGAGTGGGTTGGGTGGTGGTGGCTTTTTTCTGTATTACCGCGCCCTTGACCGAGAGCTCTTTTTTTTGGATTTCCGCGAATGTGCTCCCTCCAAGGCCCATCCCACCATGTTTGCCAATGGTGCTTCTTCGGAGGTGGGGGGGCTGGCTGTCGCCCTTCCAGGGGAGCCTGCGGGGCTTGAGGCCATCCTCGACCGCTTCGGCTCTGGTCGTGTTTCGAGGCGCGAAATCGCCGAAGCAGCGGCCCGCCTTGCTGAGCAAGGCTTCCCAGCCAGCCGCTCGCTCAGCCGGTATTCGGCTGAGACGCCTGCACTCGATCGAGATGAGCTTTTTCGCAGCTTTTTCCCTCCCAACTCCGATCGCATTCCTGAGGGCCATCTCCTTCGTAACTTGCAGTTGGCCAAAACCCTTCGGCGCTTTGGAGTTGAGGGTTCAAGGCCCTTTTACCAGGGTGATATTGCGCAGGCAATCGTTCGCGAAGTCAGAAAGCGCGGGGGCATCCTCACCATGGAGGACTTCCGCAACTACCGGCCCATTGAGCGAAAGCCGATTGAGGGTTTGCGCTTCGGCCATCGCTGGGTAACAGCACCCCCCCCATCAGCTGGTGGCGTCACATTGCTCCAGAGCTTGGCCTTTGTTGAAGCCCTTCTGCCTCACCCACGTGAAGGTGCCCGCTTTCGTCACGTGCTCGCTGAGTCATGGAAAGGCGCATTTCTCGATCGGATGCGCTACCTCGGTGATCCCGATTTTGTTCAGGTGCCAGTCCAATCACTTCTCGATCCATCTCGGGTGCGCTTGCGGGTTGAGCGCTTCCAACCCTTCCTTGCCCAACCAAGCGCTGTCTACGATATCGATGCTCTTCTCCCAACACCTGAACCACAGAGGGAAGGGGGTACCACCCACATTTGTGTCGTCGATGGGAATGGCAACGTTGCGGCCCTTACGAGCACGATCAATTTGCCTTTTGGCGCTCGCTTTTCAGTGCTTGGTATGGTGATGAACGACGAGATGGATGATTTTGCCAAAGGCATCGGGCTCCCCAATGCATTCGGCCTGCCTGGTGGTGCGGCCAACATGATAAAGCCAGGGAAACGTCCCGTTTCAACGATGACACCGACAATCGTTTTCGATGGTGAGCGCCCTCGCTTGTGCATTGGTGGAAGCGGTGGGAGTCGGATTGTGACGGCCGTTGAACAGGTGGCGCTTTTTGTCTTGCTTTTGGGTGATGAGCTTGAGACAGCGCTTGTGCGCCCACGCATCCATCACCAAGGCATCCCCGACGTTTTGAGTCATGAGGGGAGTCTCGAAGCATGGATCAGGGAGGGGCTTGGTTTGCGCGGGCATACCCTCAATTCGGTTGAAGCGATTGCCACAGTACAAGCGATTGAAATTCGCTACACCCCTGATGGTCGTCGCTTGATTTTTGCAGGGAGCGATCCACGAAAAGGAGGAGCACCATCAGGGAGGTGACTCCACTTGGTGAAAGCCGCATCAACCTCTTCTTCGCATTCGAATGAGCAAGGCAAGCAACGTGGCCAACCAAGGCACAAGGCTTGGCATCGATCTCGAACCCATCCGGCACCCGCACGCCCCACCCGCAACACCGCCAGGGGATGGCACTCCTCCCGCATCTTGGGTGAAGGGGCCACCTTCTGGTGCAGACGCATCTTGACTGCCAAGCATTCCAGAATCGACAGAGCCATCATTTGCAGTCGGTGCATCGACCACCCCACCATCGAGAAGTCCACCGTCAGAGAAAGGTCCTGCATCAGCAGGCGGCGCTTCTATTTGCACCATTTCGCTGTCGGTGGCGCGATTGCCTGCCTGATCTTCAGCCCTGGCTTCGACCGTGTGCATGCCTGGTCCCAGGGGCATGCCGAGATCGATTTCCCAACTCCCATCGTCGCGCACAGTGACTGGGCCGTAACTCATTCCACCGATCGTCACCACCACCTGAGCACCAGGCTCCCCCCTCCCACGCACAGTGGAACCTTCGATGCTTGTGATTTCGACAAATGTTGTTGTGTCGACTCTGAAGTTCGATCGGCTTTGGGCAGTATGACCAAAGGAATCGGTGGCGCGGGCCTCGACTTGGTATTCACCATCTCTGAGCTCTTCGCTCAGCCCGATGGACCAGGTGCCATCATTTCCCACCGTGGTGCTTCCAACGACCATTCCGTTGATCGACACGGTGACCGTTGCACCTGGCTCACCACGCCCAGAAATGCTCGGACGGTTGTTCGAGAGCACTGCACCATCAGAGGGTGATTGGATGGAGACATAGGTGCTCAGGTCGATGCTGAAGTTGGTTGCATCGCTCGCACTCATGCCATTGGCACGCACTGTCGCAGTGACGTTGTGGGCTCCCTCTGCCAGGGGTTCCGTTGGGGTGAAAAACCATCTCCCGTCAGCTCCAGCCCTTGCTGTTCCAACAACCATCCCATCGATTTGAATCTCAACCTCAGTGCCTGGGGTGGCCGTGCCAGAGATGGTCGGGCGAGATTGGGAAAGGGTGCTTCCATTGCTGGGAGATTCAATATCAACCGAAAGCGCGCTACAAGAATGGTTGATGTCACATATTCCCAGAGAACAGGGAGTACCAAGCGCAAGTGGAGTTGAATGACAGAGGTTTTCACGGCACTCATCCGTTGTGCATTCGTTTGTGTCGTTGCAGTGGGTGTTGGCGGTGCATTGGACGCACTGATTGACGCCGGAGGAGGTGGTGATGCAGAAGGGTGAGGAAGCTGAGCATCCGAGGTCTTGGTCAGTTGGGGACGAATCGATGCAGGGTTGGCAGATGGGTGCGGATGGGCCAGATGTCTGGCAGTGTGGTCTATCGGAGGTGCATCCTGGGTCAGTGGATGTTGGGTTGGTGTCGATGCAACGGACGCAGGTGGCGGAGGCGTTGCAGACTCCACCGGAACAAGAGGAGCCGACTGGGAGAGGGGTGTAGCGGCAAGCGTTGGAGACGCACTCATCCCTTGTGCACTCGTTTGTGTCGTTGCAGTGGGTGTCGCTTCCACAGGTTACGCGCACCCTCCACCGAAACCAGCGCGGAGATGAGGCGAAGTCAGTACACCCTCTTGGACTCCAGACCATCTGTCCGCCCACACTGTATCCCCAGTTTACAGCTGTTCCCCACCAATTGTTTGGGCATCCTGCTGCCACCTCCCACCCGCTGTCATTGAATCCCGGCTCATACCAGTTGGAAGGGGGCATTGTGCTTGTGGTTCGAATTCCAGCACCTCCGCTTGTCACAGCAATGAGGCGCATCGTTCCTTGCTCGTACAAGGCGAGCAAGCAACCAGCAACGACACCATATCGATCAGTGCCTTGGAATGCAATCGTGTGATCTCCTACGTCGAGATCAAGAGAGTAATCGTCATAAAACCTCCAGTCTCCCCAATTTGGGCGCGTGCCTTGGGCTACACCGTCAACATACAGTGACTGCACCGCGTCGTCACAGGTGATCCGCAAAATCACCGGGACACGCCCCTGAGCGAGTGTGGGAACGGTAGGCCAAGACACGAAAACGGAAAAAAAACAAAAGATAAGATTCCAGGCCAACTTTGGACTGAAGGCGCGCAATTTGAGTACCAGAGGACACGGGCAGCGCATGCAGCAAGTTTTGCCAAGGTTGGTGAACCCGTCAACGACTGCCAAAGCGATCGAGCAAATCACCTTGGAGGCCAAGGGCTTGTGCTGTTGCTTCCTCAATTTTTCGGAGTGCGCTTTCGCCAATTCCCATTTTAATCATAGGAATTCGCAGGTCTTCTGGAATAGGAGCAAAAAAACCCATCAAAGAGTGAGGAGGTGCCCAGTGGGGGATTGTGATTCCAATTGCATGGAGGGCCAAGCGATGGAGGCCGCACAAGGCTCGCATCGCTCGATTCTCCTTACCATCGCCATGGGAGGTGTCACCCAAAATCGGACAATGGATATGGCGAAGGTGAAGGCGCAGTTGGTGGTAGCGACCTGTTTCTGGCTCGCACCATACAAGGGCATAGCGCTCTTTTCCTGTGCGGGGATCAATTGCCACCTCAAGGGTGCGGTAGTGGGTGCTTGCTGGGATGCGCCGAGGATCCTCAGCACTGCGAGGCACTGGGTGATTGATCACACCTTCCCTTGGTGAAGGTATGCCTCGCACCCACGCGAGGTAGATCTTTTTTGTCTTGCCTCCTCTGAAAAAAGCGTTTAGCGCTCTTGCTGCCTCTTCACTAAGGCCCATCACAACCACGCCACTCGTTGCGCCATCCAAACGATGGATCGGCCAGATCCATTTTTTTAGTTGTTTTTTGAGATACGCCATCAGGTGGTGGCGCGAGCGTTCGTGGCCACGGTGGACAGCAAGCCCTGAGGGCTTGTTGACCACAACCATTCCTTCGTCTTCGTAAAGAATGGGGATGAAGGGAAAACCTCCTTGACGTTGATGAACCATTGCCTTTGCAATCGATCACATAAACCATAACCATCTGGCTAGAAGAGGGCCAATCCGTGGAATGCACCTTTGCCTCTCGGGACAGTTGAACTGCCCATCGAGGGAAATCATTCCGAGCGCTGAGAATCAACGCGATTGAAAAGAGGTGCGGACACATCCCTTCGCCACAACGCTTTGACGCGGTCGAGGATCACCTGAGGTGATATGCTCTGCTTGTAGACGTAAAGAGAAGCCCCCCACTCCGTGGGCATCACGCATTCGCTCACTCGCAGCCGCTCGCTTGCACAAAAGATGATTGGCTCTGGCAGCCCAGCTCTGGCAGCTTCAGCCCGCTTCCATACGGCGTCTCTGTTCCAAAAACCAAGGATTTCAATGTGGACCACAAGAGAGTAGTGTGGATCCCTGAGGGTGAGGTCTGGGACCAGCGCCCCAACACCTGGGATATTGAACAACGTTTGAGCAGGGGTGATTTCCAAGAAGGGGGCGAGTTGAGCGAGCCTTTCTGCAAGGGATTGCACTTCATCATTGATGGTGGCGGGAGGGGGTTGGGAGTTGAGGAGAAGGTGATGCGGAGCTTCGATCACAAAGCGGCAAGGGTTTCGCCCTCGACCCCAGAGGATCTCAGCAGAAATCCGGACAGGGGATGAAGCAAGCAGATGGGGGAGGGCAAGGGAGAGGGCCAAGCCGTAACGAGTGGTTGACTCAAAAAGGGAGTAAGGGCCAGTGATTTGAAGGTGCGGCTTGGTGAAAGAGGAGGAAGATGAATTTCCCCTCCAGGTACACTCCCACAGCAAACGGTGAAACTTGAGGTAACGCAGGAGATTGCGCAGGGAGGGAGCTGAGATGGTTTCCCAATCGGCTTCAACTTTTGTGGCGCGAAGCAAAACCGACTGGGCTTGGGCGAGATCGTATCGATCAACCAATGCTTGCGCTCCCCCTGGGATGAAGATACGGCCGGGATTCATTGAGGATCCAGCGGGTGCACGGATGATTTGGGCGCTTCGGAGGTCTCCATAGAGATGGCGATCGATGAAATCGGGTGAGAGGTTGTTGGCGCTTGCAAAAGCAGCGATCACCTTTTCGCGATCAAAAGGCTTTCCGCTTTTTCTCCATTCGGCAGCGAAGGTGAACAACTTTTCCCTAAGGGATTGGCAGTCCACCTCCTCTGGCTCTTCAAGGGCCATCTCCTTTTCGAGCAATGCGATCAACCCATCCCGCAGCTTTTTCTCTTGAGGTGTCACCTCAATGGCACGCCAAGCATTTTCAAGCTCGCCTCGGCTCCTTCCGATATGGGCTTCAGCACAGGCGATGAGCTCTTCAGCGATTTGAATGGCCCGCTGTTTGCGCGACCCAAGCCAGCGCACTTCGAGCAAATCGCCCTTTACGTAGGCGTGAACAAGGTGAATGGGCAACATGGCTAGTGATAGGCTTCGTGTGCTCGCCTCCGCTCGCTCGTTGATGCCTCCATCGTGCGTGCGGTGACGAGTTCATAAAGCAGGGCGAATTTCCCTTCACGCTTTCGAAGGATGCGCCCCAAGCGTTGAACATGTTCGCGGACTGATCCGCTTCCTGATACCACGATTGCAACGCTGGCCTCTGGAACGTCCACCCCTTCGTTTAACACCTTTGACGTAACGATTGCGTTGTAGACGCCACGGGCAAAATCAGCGAGGATTTCGCTGCGCTCACGGACCTTGCTTTGATGGGTGATTGCCGGAATGAGGAGAGCGCGGGAGATGGCATAGCAGGTGGCGTTGTCTTCGGTGAAAATCAAGGTGCGTTCCTTGCGGTGCTCCTCGAGCAAGCGTTGCACAACTTGAAGCTTTGCAGGGGCACAAAAAGCCAGTTCTCTTTGGCGACGGTATGCGGCCATTGCTTTTTGGCCTTCGACAGTGCGGGAGGCCAAACGAATGAACTGAATCCACCCATCAGGCTGGTGGGGGCGTATCCCATGCTTGGCAAGAAATTGAAGATAGATGGCACGTGCCTCCTCGTACTCCTTTCGTTCTTCCTTGGAGAGTGGGATGGAGATTCGAATGGTTTGGTAGTCTGCAAGGTAATCACCCGCGAGCTCGCTGATCTCACGGCGATAAACGATTGGACCAATCAAATCTTCAAGGAGCTCATGACGGCCATCACTCCGTTCTGGTGTTGCAGTCAAGCCGAGTCGAAAGGGTGCGATCGATTGGGTGGCAATCAACATGAAACTTGGTGACGGAAGGTGATGACACTCGTCAAAGACGATGAGCCCAAAACGATTGCCAAGGTGTTCGATGTGCATGTAGGCAGAATCATAGGTGGAGACGGTGATGTCTTGGATGTCGTAATCACCACCTCCCATGAGCCCAATTGGTCGGTTGAAGCTCGCTCTCAAAAGGTCATACCATTGACGGACCAGTTCGAGGGTTGGTGCGACAACAAGGGTGCTCCGCTTCGTTTGACTGATGGCGAAGACTGCAACATGGGTTTTGCCGGCCCCTGTTGGAAGGACAATGACACCTCGTCCACGTGCTTTCTTCCATGCAGAAAGGGCCTCCTTTTGGTAAGAGCGACTCTGATGTTGGGATTGTAAATTCAGCTCAATCTCTTCATACTTTTTCGCTTCATCAACGAATGAAATCCCAAGCTCACGGAAGGCAAGCAAAAGTGCGGCATAATCGCAAGCACGGCTTCTGAGAGATCTCGTTCGTGGATCATGATGGCATCGTCCAGGGAGCGGATTTGGAGCGCCGGGAGGCCAATTGAGGATTTCAAGCGTTCCTCCAACAAATCGCACGACCACCGAGCTCATGGTTGACCCTAGAAAACTTGGGTGATGCCTTAGGGGACCAGTTTATACCCGATGCCATAAACGGTAAGGATGTGTTTGGGCTTTTCAGAGCGGGGTTCGATTTTTTTTCGTAGCTTCACGATGCAATTATCGACTGTTCGATTGTGGGTGCTTGACGTGATTCCCCAGACGCGTTCGAGGATCTCGTCTCTGCTTACCGCTTGGCCTGCGCGTTCGTGGAGGTATTTGAGCACCTGCGTTTCATAGAAGGAGAGGGGGAGCTTGCGCCGACCGATGGTCACTGTCTGCGAAGTGGGGTCGATCACTGCTTGCCCGATTTGAAAAGGGGTCTCGCTTTTGTTCCCACGCTCGACGCGGCGAAAGATGGCCCGCATGCGTGCGATGAGCTCGCCGATCGAGAAGGGCTTGGTTATGTAATCGTCTGCCCCTGCATCGAGGCCACGGATTTTATCGCTTTCTTGACCTCGTGCCGTGAGCATGATGATCGGCACAAGTGGATTTTGGCTGCGAATTCTTTCGCAGACCAAATAACCATTCGTGTCAGGAAGCATGAGATCGAGAATGATTGCATCTGGGCGTGACTTGAATGCATGGTGCAGCCCCTCCTGACCTGTTTTTGCGTGGATCACGGAGAAACCCTCAAATTCGAGTGCATCGACCAAGCCCATGGCCAAGGCAGGATCGTCTTCGACAATGAGAATGCGGCGCCGGTCGGCCATCGGGCTAAGGGTAGCGCAAGTCAAAAGCCTTTGGGAAAGTTCGAGACGAGGGACTGCCTAAGGCCATCCGAATCCATCGAAGAAGCACGGGCTTCCATGAAGCCCAGTCATGGCCTCCATCGAAAACCTCTGCGGTGTGTTGGATGCCAATGGATTTGAGGTGAAGATGAAAGCGCTCGCTTCCCTCTCGAACAAAATCCCGATCCCGAGAGCCCCAAAACAAAAAGAGCGAAGTGCCGAGATCTTCGTTACTGCGCCACTTGGACCAGGGATCGTCTTCTTGGGCTCGTCGGAAATCAGGTGGCCCAAAAACATGCCATGTGGGGATGAAGATGTTGATCAAGGGGTCAGTCAGGAATTCTATTCTTCGCTTGGCGTCAAGGGCCGGGCCGCTTATGGCCACAACCGATGCCCACTTGCCCTTGTGTCGAACTGCCCAGCGCAGTGCACCTTCAGCACCCATCGAAATCCCAACGAGGTGGCATCCCTCGGGGCATGGGGCTGTGCGGTAGCGTCGTGCCACTCGGACCATCACCTCATCGATGACATGGCTTTCATAGCGGCGGCTTCCATCATACCAGTCAGCCCAAAAGCCCAGGTCTCCATCAGGGATAACAACGACAAAGGGTGGCAAAGTGCCTTTTTCCCATTCTTTGAGGATTTCTTTGGAAAGCCCATGCCGATCAAAGCAATCAGGGCCGTCTCCACCACCATGCAAAAACACGACAAGGGGGGGTGGAGGAGTGGTATCGAGAAGGGGTGGTGCCAGCACAGCCGTCTCCATCCAAACCCCCCGCATGGCCCGTGAAGGAAAGCGCTCGTAGAGGGCGTAGCGTTTAAAAGAGGTGCAACCAGCGCTCAACAACCAACAAAAAACCAACATTACCTTCAGCCAACCGCAAAAGACGAAGGTATTAACCAAAGACCGGCTCGTCATTGGTTGATGGCTTGCGCTGCTGATGGAGTGATAAATACCGCATCCGCCTTGCACGCTTCCAAATGATGGGTGCAAGACCAAGGCAGAAGGTGATGAGGAGGATGGGTGATGATTTTGCGCGGGTTAAGGCACAACCGTAGAAACGCACTTTGGAAAGGGGATCGAAGCAGAATTCCCTTTCTCCCATTGTCAAGTGGCCCGCCCCATCAACAACACCAACCTGGATGCAGATGAGCTTCGAAGCCATTGCACCATCGATGAGCAATCTCATCGTGATTTCATCGCTTCCGAAGTGCCGCACACGATCCACAAGCCGAGGAGCTTCCAAGCCATCAGCCCGCGTAAGAAAGAGCAAGTATTCGATGGAGCCAAGAGGGCCATCGTCAGTGGCTTCAGGAACGAAAACACCCACTCGGAAGCCTCCCTCTGGAAGATCGCAGCTTGGGCCGACTTCTTCAGAGCGGATTCGCACGCTCTGGGCTGTGAACTGAGGCGCAAAGCGATCTTCGCTGCTTCCCGTGCAAAACCTGAAGCGCAAAGAGTCCTCCTTTCCATCTGCTTGCCCGGAATACAAGGTGTTGTGTTCGAGGGGTTGGGAGGGCACGAAAAAAAGGAAGTCTTGCAGGCGCTGCACGTTTCCCTCTACCCTCTGGGGTGAATCGCAAGAGGAAGCGCAAGGGCCACAGCGAAAAAGGCGGAGCATTTCCTCTGGACTTCCTCCAGGTCCTAGGCCGTTTTCGTCAAAGTAGCCATGGGGATATTCGACGCGCACCCATGCATCTATTGTCACATTTTGTGCTCCCACAGCGGGAAGCACGTTGAGGGGAGCCAATGGAGGAGGGGCACAGTCCTGGCTTTGGCCTTTCGCGGGTGCGAAGCATACGACCCCTCCTATCCCTAAACCCATGATCCACACACGGAGAGACCCTCGATTATCCAGCACGCCCAAACTATAAGGCCTTTTCGGCATTCACAAAGAGGCTCCTTGCTTTTGTGCAGAGTGGGGGTGTGGAATGCCCAAAAGCTCCTTGTCTGATAAAGAGGCCAGCTCCATAAGGTGCCGGTAGATGGTGTGAGGTGCTTTTTTCGAAGCGGAGCCAAGGGTGATCGAAACGATGAGCCGTTCTCCCCCTTCTCTTACCTGGAAAGAGGGGGATGACCATTTTCGGAGGGCAACTCCAGCTGCGCTTTTCCTGCGTGCTGAGATGCGGAGCTCAAAAGTGCCTTCTTGATCAACCACTTCGCACTGAAATTCGGAAAATAAACGATTGGTCAACTCTGCTTCGGTGTGGATGTCCAATGCGATGCGGGTATCCCAGGGTGGGGGCCCCTTCCGGGCAAGGAGACGAAGGGAAAGATGGAGGGGGGAGTCAAGCGGAAAGCACAAGGCTTTGGCAAGGCGAGCCATCCGCCAAAGGGAGGTGGCAGGGGAAATGCCCAAAAGACGCTCGCTTGATGAAAAAATCGCTGCCCAAAGGAGGGCTGCCATGAGCCTCTCATAAGGCCCGTAAGGGAAGGCCAAGCACATGGTGGCAATTCCTAAGGGAGCACCAAATCGCGTTGGCTCAAAATAGGCGTGGGGCCCAATCCACTCAAGAAGGTGATTTTTGCGAGCCTGCTCAATCATTTTGAAGTCGACTGGTAAAAGCGATTGGGCTCGTGTGGGAAGAGGTGTGGCTGCCTTTCTTTGGAAGGAGAGGAGAATAACTCCCCCAGAAACCACGGCCAAAAGAGCAGGGTGAAGGGGGGCGACCATGGAAACGATGGCCAGAAGGATAAGCGCAACACACAACCAGCGGTGAATTGTGGAAGAGAGGGGGATTTGCCATAGGTGACCGAGATGCTTGGCAGAAGCGAGGCGCTCAAGAAAACGACGTTTTTCGAAAAGTGCGGTTGCGATGAGCAAGGTGATGATCGATGGAATCAAAGCAGATGAGGATGGGTTGGAAGGTGAATCGAGGGGGGCATTGGATGGATATTCCCAAAATTCCTTTGACAAAGCTTCATTGGGTGTAACTTGGGTTTGGGAGGGGCCAGCGCTTGTTGGCGCGGAGGGAAGCCATCGCACGGCGACTGTCCACTCGGTGAATTGAGGGAGGTGAAGGCGCCTAAAGGTTACAACCGATCGACCATCTGGGAGGACTTGCACTGAGCTTTCGGTGCGGGGAGAAGGCAGGGCTAAGGGAGCACTTGCTGGGGGTAGGATCCAGCGGATTTCTGGTTGGTTGAGACCATGGCGCCAAAGTGGGAAGCTCCATTCTGCCTCGATCAAGCCATCGTTTCTTCGATGGGTGCGAAGGGGAGAGAACCAAGTCATCGCGATGTGATAGTCACCTCGCTTGGGGGCGACTCGGCGGTTAAAGCGCAGTGCGATTTGCCCCCCTTCTTTAACCACCCGAAAAGGTATTGCTTTGCCTTGAGCATCTTCAAAAACAGGGGGAGCGTTTGGATCCAAAACAATCTGATCGCCAAGACCATCGAAGCCAATGAATTGCACCCATCCTCCATCGATTCGAAGCTCCGCATGGAGCTGCACTTTGGCGTGGATTTCGTCCAGCGTTTCGATTGTAATTGTCGCCTTTCGTATCGTTCCTGAAGCCCACGCAAAACCAAGAGGTGGCTCAAGGCGAAACCAGAGCAGAAGACAAGGTGCCAGAAGTTGTTGAACAAAAGCTCCCAAACGCTTGGGCTCACACGGCCATGCCATTTCCTTGAGATTAGGTCTTGAATATCAAAAAGAGCCAATTTTGGGTGGAGGCGCGGGATTGGCTAAAAGGGAAGAAGTGATTTCCAGACGAACAGGCGTCGCATGCCCTCAAATGCAATGGTGCGGCCAAATCCCTGTTACTGAATTCGACTCGGCAGCAAATCCTGGACTGCCATCCCCACACTGCCTCGGATGCCATTCCAACCAACGTGGTAGAGCACCATTCGTTGGTTGATTTTCACCAACTCTGGGTGACGCACACCCAATGCCGCAAAACCTGTGTTGGTTGGACCAAGAATGGGTCTTTCAACCCTTTGCCAGAATCCATCCATGGTGCTGTTTAGTATTGCCATTCCAATCGACCAGCGTGTTCCCCGTCGACCTGCATAAAGAAGGCATGGCACATCCCCTATGGTGATGAAGAAGGGGTCTGCAACCTCATCTCGATCGAATGCATCTTCTGACCAAATTTGATTTGAAATTCGGAAATGGTGTAGGGTGCTTTTGTCTAACTCTGCCTGGTTGTTTTCTAA
>JANWYL010000250.1 GCA_025056955.1 Sandaracinaceae bacterium
TTGAACAATGTTCAGTCGGTAGTAGAGATCCTCACGGAATTTGCCCTGTCGAATGGCTTCGCCCAGATCACGATTGGTCGCGGCGATCAACCGCACATCGACGTGGATGGGTTTAATGCCTCCAACCCGCTCAAAAGAGCGGTCTTGGAGCGCGCGCAAAAGTTTTACTTGCATGGCAAGGGGAATATCCCCGATCTCATCGAGAAAGAGGGTGCCTTGATCAGCCAGTTCAAAGCGCCCTGGCTTGCTCGTCACTGCCCCTGTGAAAGCCCCCTTTTCGTAACCAAAAAGCTCGCTTTCGACGAGCGATTCGGGGATGGCCGCGCAATTCACTCGGATGAAGGGCTTGTCCGCTCGGTCACTGCTTCTGTGAATTGCAGTCGCAATGAGCTCCTTGCCTGTGCCGCTTTCGCCGGTGATGAGCACCGTGCTTGGAGTTTTGGCCACCCGTTCGATGATGGCATAGACCTCTCGCATGGCCCGGCTTTTTCCAATGATTTGGTACTTCTCGCCCTCTGGGCCCACATCAGCAAGGCGGAGCTCTGAAGTCCGAGCAGCTTTTGCCACAATCGCTCGAAACTCGTCGCGGTCAAAAGGCTTTGTGACGTAGTCAAAAGCGCCGAGTTTCAAGGCCTCAACAGCTGTGTCGATCGTGCCGTGGGCCGTAATCAAAATGACCGGCACTTCTGGACGCCGGCTCACAATGTGCTTGAGGAGCGCCATTCCGTCCAATTTAGGCATGCGCAAGTCAGAAATCACAATATCAATCGGCTCCACTTCAAAGATCCGAAGGGCCTCGACACCATCTCCAGCAGTTCTCACGTCATAACCATCGCGAACGAGTTGAGCCCCAAGCACGCGCCTGAGGTTGACTTCGTCCTCGACGAGAAGAATTTGCTTGCGCATGACAAAAGCGGCTCCTTTAGGCTTGCTCGAGCCCCTGGCAAAAGCAAGAAGAGCCGCCTAAAGGTGCACAACTTGGGCAAAAACGCAATCACCCCGCCCACTTCCGAATCCACTATGGCGTCGGAGGCAAAAGCCCTTGGTTAAGCATTGAGCTCCCTCGAGGAGGCCGCAAGGCGCATCCCCTCACCCGCTCGGCACCAGTTGGGACAGAAATCTCGTCCTCTCGATCTCCCTTGAGCCCCGAGCAGTAAAAGATGTAAACATCTGGAGGAGCCACTTGGGAAACTGCAATTTCGGCACGGCCAAGAGGCGCTGGAACAGCCGCCACGCCAAATCCAAAGCCTGCGTTATCCTTGTTCGTCGCAAGCCACAACACGCTGCGATCACCTTGATCCATCATCGCAAGGCTTTCGTTCCCAGCAACCACCTGGACCATGCCCGCCATGGTCCCATACCGCGTGTTCGCCCCCGGAGCCCCTATCGCCAAATCCGCCTTCCCATCGCCATTGAAATCCCCAGCAGCCAATGAAAACCCAAAGCGGCTTGCTCGGCAGCTCGCCTCGACTGGCGTGGTTGAATCCTTGCACTGAATCATCGCTGAAGGCGCAAGCGAGGGAGGGCGCGAAGTGCCACACTCAACGCGATCACCCCTCTGCCAAGTTGTTCCATCGTAGATGGCAACAGGGAGATTCGTCACTTGCCCACCCGTCTTGGTTGGCTGAGAGCCAATTGCAAGATCATCTTTCCCATCACCGTTAAAATCCCCAAACACCATGGCATCACCAAACCCCTCTTCCCCTCCGAGGCACGCCACAACTTGTGCTTGCGCCCCTGCACCACTCCACGAAACGATTTGGGCCACTGCAACCCTTCGCGTGGTCTTTCCAAAAGCCACAGCCAAGCGCAGGGTGGGTTGGCCCATCGTGAGGCTTGTCCGGTCAACACTCAGCGCCAGGTTCCGACCAAACTCATCACCCTCTTCCAGAGAAAGCCCATCGAAGGTGATTATCCCCACCCGGCTTCCCCCATCCATCGCCCCAAGCGCAGATCCCAGCGCTGCTTCACGAAGGTGAGGCAGTCGGAACACCGCTCCTTTCCCATCCGTAAGGGGTGCACCAAACACACCGATACCAAATTGGTGAAAGATGGGAATCCCTGCAGCAGATGCGCCCCACCCTAACCCATTTTCAAGATTCATGTGAAAAGTGGTGTTTACCCCCAACGACTCGCAGCGAATTTGAAGGCGCTCTTGGCTTTGGTAGGGACCTGAAGTGACAGCCACACAACCCCACCAATCCTCATTCATTCCACCTGGGTGTTGGATGTATGGAGCCACTGCAACAGCTCTTCTCCCAACGCCACAATTGTTAATCCTCGTATCAATGTGATGGTCATCAACATGGCAACCAAACATAAAGGGCGGGTTGAAATTGCGATTCCCTCGATCAGGCTCAAGCACGTACTCCACCGTATTTGCCTGTGGCATGAGCTCTTGCCACACCCTGAAGGAAGCATAAGTTGCCCTCGCTTCACCGGGAAGGGAGCTTCCAGCCACAAGCAACCTCGTCCCTCTTAACCAAGCCCCACTTTGTGTTTTGATAGGCACTTCATAGCCAACCATGATTTGGCCAAAGCGAGGGCCGATTTCACTTTCTGAACGAAAAAGAGTTACCTGTGCCTGATTCCGCAAGCGTGTAAAATCATCCCAGTAGTAACAGGCAGAAAGGAAAAAAGCAAAACCCAAGGAAGCCAAAGGCAGTACACCTGAGAAATCAAGCCAAACCGAACGTCTCATCGCATCCTCCCACTCCAAGCCAACCCAAAAGCACCTTCACCCATTGTTCCGGGCAGCACCTTTGGCACAATTGACCACTCCCGCACTTCAAGCAAGGTGCCTTCTGACGGGGGGCCACTGTCTTGCAATGCGTTGGCAATGGCAAGGGCAGCACAAATCCCAGCAAGCCCATACCCCGCATATTGACCAATTGACACCCAAAAGCCAATATCCAATCGATCATCGTTGGACGAAAGCACACCCCTTTCTCGAAGATAGCTAAGCGACCCATAGGTGTCATTGACATAAACGGTTGCTGCAATTCCACCTCCAAGAAAAAGAGCACCTATCACCCCCGCTACCACTGCACCTTCCTTTCCAGGCTCTGGATTGAAGCGCACCCGAATCGGAAGGAGTTGGCCTCGAGGGACATCAACCGTTTGAGACCATGCTTTCATCCCCTCGTGTTCAACCTTTACTTTGTGTGGGCCAGCAGGAAGCTCTCCTTCCCATGGGATCGTTCCCACCATGTGGCCGTCAACAAAAACCCGCCCTCCCCGGAGATTGGCTATTACCCGAAGCTTGCCAGAAGCGGAGCGTTCAAGCTGAAAATCCAAGCGAATCTCCTCGGCCACACCCACCTCAACTTCGCGCTCTACCCCTTGAAATCCTGGTTTTTCAACCCAAACCTTGTGCTGACCAACTTGAACCGGACCCTCATAGGGGGTTTGACCACGGGGACCAATCTCTCGATCATCAATGAACACCTGTGCACCTGGTGGATCCGAAATCACCCGGAGATATCCCCAAAATTCACCTTGTGAGAGATTGGAAAAAATCCGATTAAGCACCCCCGGGCGAACTTCAAAGTCTCGCTCAAATCGATTATAGGCGGGATGTTGGATGCTGATCCGATAGGTTCCAGGTGAAAGGGTTTGGGTGAAGGGAGAGGCCGCCGACATCACAATCTCACCGTCTCGGCTAATCGTAACGGTTGCGCCATCTGGCTCGGTTTCAACAGCAATGAGTGCAAGCAGTTGATTGACTTGCTCAGGACTTGGCGGAGATGGGGCTTCTGCCTCACCGCTTGGGGTTTCTTGGGATGCAGGCTGCGCTTGCCCTCCTCCCGAAGCAGTTCCTTGCTCAAGTTTGGCTCGTTCTGCCTCA
>JANWYL010000251.1 GCA_025056955.1 Sandaracinaceae bacterium
TCACCTTCACCTCCTGTGCTCCCACCAGCTCCTCCTGTAACAGCTCCTCCCACAGGCCCAGACGATCCTCCACAACCAAAAGACCAATTCAAAAGGGCAAAGCCAACCCATAGCCGCAATTCGGATTGAAATCCCTTCATGCTCATGACTGACCTCCCTGTGGCACTGAGCTTTCGGCTGACTCGGTTTCTTCACCTTCACGGCTCAGTTCAACTGGCCCAGGTTCAGCAACTTGGTCTTGAACGAAGGAAGCAGTTCCTCTGAGCTCAGCTGCAAGGGGATATCGGGCCCTGTCGAGTTGGTTGAGTTCGAGCTCACATTGCGCAGACCACTGGTTAAACCAGCGCACCCGCGTTGCAAGGGTCAAGCAGTACTCAAAGGCAGCCATTGCACGCGGAATGGGAGCACCCTGGCAAGAAGGCTCGGTCGAGCCTTCTACACATCTCACGTCGTCTGGTGTGTCCCATCGCCCATCCGGACCTGGATTTGAACCATTGAGCACGTTTTCAAGTGCATCGAGATAGATGCCCTCGAGTTCAGGATCACGCGCAATCTCATCTGGGATGGGCGCACTTCGGACATCGTCGATGATGGTTCGATACATCTCACCCACCCGCGCTGCCGCAGCAATCTGCCATTGAGGAATTTGAAGAGGCTCAATCTGGTTGTAGGCTGCTTCTGCCGCCTTCAAGGCTTCAAACTTTCGTTGAAGCCATGGGAAAAGCTCATTTTGAGCCCAGCGGTTGACAGCAGAAAGAGTTGTTGCCCCTCGGTAGGTGGGAAAGCGAACTTGTCGAAAGGCGTTATACTTGTACTCTGCAAGATAGAAGAGGGCTTCGGACGCTGCTTCTCGTGCCCGAGCAAGCCAGAGGTTTTTTTCCTCCTCGCTCGCCTCAGCCCGCCGGATTGCCTCAGCTGCCCCTCGCTCAAACGCCTGAACTGCAGCTCGGAAGTGCTGCTCAGCTTGGGGTTTTTGCCCGAGCTCCCATTGAGCCCGCCCCATTTGAACATTTGCGCGAATCACCTCATGAGGCAGAGCTGTTTTCCCGTAGTTTTGAAGAAAAGCACGGTAGTGTTCAAAAACCCGCTGCCAGTTGTTTTGGCGCTCGTAGATGGAGCCGAGGGAGAAGAACACCTGGGAAGTTTCACGTGGCCTCGTCTTTTTGTAATTTCGCTCGTAGAGTTGGGCATCTTCAATCGCTTTCTGCTCGTCTCCCAACCCCAACCTAAAAAAGACAGCGTTTTCGAGTGCCACATGGGCAACTGCACACGTGCCAGCCCTTTTCTCCGCTTCTGAACACCGAGAGCCGTCTTCCCCTGGAAAACGACGTGCAAACTCCTCGTAGTACTGAGCAGCTTGTGAGTAGACAGCGAGGGCATGGTAGTTTGCACCAATGAGATAGAGCGCTTTTTTGGCAAGCTCGCTTTCTGGAAAGCGCTCGATCAACTGCTGCCTTGTACGAATTGCTCGCCCTAGCAAACGGGCTGATTCGAAATTGATGGCAGCGTTGTAGAGCACCTCGTCCAAGCGACCGCACTCCTGATAGCGCCTGTAGATCTCCACGTAGACCCCCGCCGCTTCTCGATTTTGCTTGCGCCTTTCGAGATCCTCGGCCTTCTGCCTGAGCACATCACAGCGCAACTGAGAAAGCACCCGACAGAGGTCGGGATGGGCATCACGATTGGCAGGGGTATTGCAGTAGAGGTTGGAGAGGGGCTCGATGTTGCTTTCAATCTCGCTCACACACCCAGAGCGGCCTTCTCGTCGATAAATCGCATTCAACGAGTCAAGGTAGAGATTGGCCGCAAACTCGGCAAGCTCATTCTGAGGATGGCTATAGGCGATGTCGCGGAAAATGAGGGCTGCCTCTTCAAAATGATTCGTCTCATAGTAAATTCGCGCACGGCGATATTTGACCACAGGCAGCTCATCGCTTTGCCTGACAAAGCATACGAAACGTTGAAAGGCACTGAGCATTCCAGCTTCGCTTGGGCTGAATTCTTTAGGAGCCAATCGTTGCGCTTCCGATTGTTGCTGAGTGCTTTCTTGTTGTTCCGCCCCTCGGCCTCGCCTTCCGCGACGCCCCCCCACTTCTGGACGGCCCTCGTTCCGCCTCTCCCGTTCTGTCGCTGCATACTGCTGCTGATATAGGTTGTTGTAGCAGAGTACAGCAGCATAGGCCGCATCCGCGGTGTACTCCCCTTGGGGGTTGAGTTCAACTACCCGATCAAAGGCCGGACCACAACGGGCCCAATCCTCCATTTTCCAAAGAAGCTCGGCAAAAAAGTAGGAAACCTTGTAAAGGGTCGGCCAGTCCTCACGGCGGATCTCTGGAAATTCAAGCTCTTCCATGTCTGGAAAATTCTTGATGGCAAGCTCATAGAGCGAAGCCGCAAGCTGCATCGTGCGCCGATCGTTGGTGCCGGGCTGGTCCGGGCCGCTTCCCACAGCCTCTCTGTGCCAAGCCACGGCGAGCTCAAACAAGATCTGCGAAGTGAGCCGCCTGCATTGCTTGATGGCTTCAGCCGCGTAGCGGCCCGAAGTCCTAAACGACTGCTCGAGATCGACCAGGCGCTGAACTTCTGTGAGCTGATCAGGCTTCGGACGGGAAGAAATAACTGCATTTGCCACCTTGGATTGCCAGTAGCAGATTCGGTCGGACTGAGGCTTTTCAGCCATCATCGTGTGGTAAACCTGAATCGCATCATTCCAATGGCCTGTGTCGAAATAGAGCTCGGCCAAGCTTTCAAGCATTTCAAAGGCTTCGTCATCGTTTTTGGCGTGGCGCCTAAAGAGAGGAAGCGCCTGATTTGGACGCCCTACCCGCGAGTAGGGAAGTACCATTTCTTTTCGCACCTGACGCGCGGTGTTTTCAGCGTCTCGCGCTTCAGGGTGCTGACGGGTGAACTCCAACACCTTTACAAATTGTTCAAGCGATCCAGCAAAATCATCCAGGTTGTAGAGAACCCAGGCCAGCTTGTAGAGGGCAAAGCCATATACCGGATTCTTCTCTGGGGGGTATTCGAGGACCTTTTTGTAAAAGTTCCGTGCAGCCCCCATGTCGCCTTCGGCAAAGTAGTACTCTCCAAATGAAAGCCAAGCGTAAGGGATGAAGCGGCTTTCGGGGTGGTTTTTGATGAGCCGGAAATAGACTTCACGCGCTTGGTCAAACCGGCGCATCTCTTCAAGCGCAAAAGCGAGTGAAAAGAGCACCTCATCCATGCGGTTGTAATTCGGATAATCCTGAACGAGGCGGGCATAAGTCCGGACCATGTTTTCACGTGCTTTTTGCATTTCCTGCTCCGCCTCCTGCTGCTGCTTTCGAAGCTCGCGCTCCCGTTCTACATTGCGGGCCTGTTGGGCTTGAAAGATCTCCTCATCGAGGGAGCGTGCCCGTGTGTTCCAATAGGTCTGGAGCTCAAAGTAGGTTTCAGCCAAGCGCAAAAGGTAATCGGCCCCCCGCGGGTCGTTCGAGCGCATGCGGCCCACAATCCGCTCAGTCGTCTCGATTTCGCGTCGGAGGAGTTCGAGTGCCCTCTGTTGAACAGCTGCAGACTGGCCACGTCGCTCTGCAGCCGAAAGTTCAATCGATGGGCCGCGCTTTCGCTGTTTTGCTGGCGCTTGCTCTTCCTTTACCTTCATCGCGAGGTGACTGGCTGGCGCCTTACCTCCGCGTTGTTCTGGCTGGGGCGCACCGCGGGGGCATGCCTCAACCGCTTGTTTGACCGATACGGGGATGCATTGAGCTGCCTCACCGCTTTGGGCTTTGCCCTGGGAG
>JANWYL010000252.1 GCA_025056955.1 Sandaracinaceae bacterium
GAAGAAAATTGGTGCGAACTTCCAAAAGCCCGCTCAAGCCCAACCACCTCTGTTGTTTTGCGTGCTGAGGTGCTTCGGGTGCGCTGCCTTTTGGCCGCTCGCTCTTTGGAGGCCTTGCCTGCTCTCGAAGAGCTCTTCAGGCGTTTTCCAAGCTTGCCAGAGGCTCCCCTTCTGCGATTTCATGCCGCTCGTTTTCTTGAAGAGACAGGGAGGAGGGAAGAAGCTTCTGAGGCATACCGCCAGCTCATGCTTGAATATCCTTTGGCTCCGCAGGCGTTGATGGCCCACGAACGCCTTGTTCAGTCGGGTGTGCATGTGAACTGGTCCCCACGCGAGCGTTTCGAACGTGCATTGCGCATGTTGCGGGGGGGAGCTGTGGAGGCCGCATGGGTGGAAATCCAACCCCTTTTGGGTTCTCAAATGCCTGGGCCTTTGGCATACGAGGTGTTTCGTTTGGCCGCTCGTCTCGAGGGGCGAAGGGGGAATGTGGAGGAGGCCACAAAGTGGGCCGAACGTGCGGCGGAGCTCAAAGGCTCGCCAAAAAAGGAGGCGCCTGGGAAGCAGATTTGGCTTTTGGGCGCCAGGGTGCGTGCGGAGCTCAAGGCTGCAGGCGTTGCGTGGTTGGTGGATCAAGTGCCACTGCCCAAGTCAGCAGGTCGGGCGCTTCAGCGCGTACCAAAAGGAACGCTGCTTCAAGCCTTTGAGTGGCTTATCGCGGAGGGCTTTGTCGAGCGTGCCGAGCTTGTGGCAAAGGCCATCGCACAACGCCCGAAGCTCAAATGCGATGAGCGGTTGGGAATTGCGTGGATTGGGGCAAGCATTCTCTCCCCGCAATTTGTGGCTTCTTTGCTTGCACCTTGCATCGATGATTCTGCCTTGGGCCTGCCTGCCCGCTACCACTGGGCGAGGGCCCTCGAGGGCGCAGGATTTTTCGAAAAGGCGATCTCGGCTTACCAAGCGATTTTCAAAGCTGATCCCACCGGATACTACGGAATCTGGGCTCATTCCCGACTTTGTGCCTTAGAAACCCTCGAAGGAGCTCTTTGCATTGGCGATGAAGCAAGCGAAATCATTGCGTTTTCCATCCCTAAAGCGAATGTCGATATCGATTTGCTTTCTAAGCAGCTCCATGCGCTCGCTTTGAAGTGGGGGACGCGCCTCCCATGGATTGGACGTGTTTTTGAGCTCCTTCAACTTGGGGATTGGGCAGGGGCGCGGGAGGAGTGGCGGGAGTTGTATGCTGCTTATCACGAGAGCATTCGACGGCAGCCTTTGAGGATGGGGATGTGGGGGCTATTTGCTCCGTCTTCTGGCTTTCGACCGGCTGCTTTGCGTTTGATGCGAGAAAAGGGATTGATTCTTTCAGCAGAAGACCGAGAGCTCTTTGCCCAAGTGTCTTTGGCTCTTGGCGAAGAAGCGTTGGCTGTTCGCTGGGGGGGATGGATGAAGGGGTGGCCTCGCCCCCACGCGGAGTGGGTGGAAGCGTCCGCCTTGCGCCACAAACTCTCTCCTGAGCTTCTCTTTGCTCTCATGAGGGTTGAAAGCGTTTATCAGCCCGACATCGTTTCTTATGCAGGAGCAGTGGGCCTTATGCAGCTCATGCCCGAGACGGCTCGTGCCATCGCTCAGCGTTTGGGCATGGGTGAGGTGGCTCCAGAAATGCTTTTCGATGCAGCTTTCAATGTTGAGCTTGCGGCTTGGTACTTGCGCTCCCTTCTCGATCGCTTTGGCGGTTGCTTGCCGGTTGCCATTGCGGCCTACAATGCCGGCCCACACAATGTTCGGGCATGGATTGCTCGGGATCAAGTGCCGGGGCCTCTCGATGTTTGGCTCGAACGCATTCCTTTTGATCAAACACGACGCTACGTGCGCCGGGTGCTAAGCGCCTATGCCACCTATCTCACACAAGCCTCAAAGCCCCTGCCAAGGCTTTCAACCGAGTGTGGCGTTTTTGGGGGTGAGGTGGTGGCTTCAGGGGAGAAGTTCTAGCTGGTGATTAAGGTGGCTCCAATGAGAGGCCAGCCCCGAGGCTCCAGCCGGGGCAGGGCCCATCCACTCGGTAAGGGCCACTCAGCCCCAAGTGCCCCTCTAATCCCATTCGCAAAGGAATGGACGCAAAGGGCTTGACTTCAAAACGCAAGTGCACTCCGGATTGTAATGCAGGCCCATCCCGCGTTCCCAAAGCCAAGCTCACAAGTGATACACGAAGAGCAGTGTTGAACCAATCGAAGGGGAAGAGTTGGCCCTCGATACTGCCTCCAAGGTCAAACAGGAACTCGTCTCCTGTTCCCCCAAGAATGCGAATTCCAAGGGCTCCATAGCTTTCGATGGTGATGCGCGAGATGGGCAAGGGGTGAAGGATGAGCTTGATGGGCAAGTGGACAGCAGTCCGCTCGGGGCGATATTTCCATGGATGTTCGGCAGCCCTTTGAGCGAGATAGCCTTCATACGCAAAGAGGGAGGCGTCGTAGATGCCCTGCGAAAAGGCGTTGGCAGGGCTCTGGGGAGTGCCAGCCAGAGGCACAACCGCGCCCAAGCCAATTACAAGCTCTCCGTGGGTGTGAGCCCATGGGCGGAGTTCGAAGCGCAAGTCTGCGTTTCTGGCT
Source organism: Sandaracinaceae bacterium (assembly GCA_025056955.1). Classification (GTDB taxonomy): domain Bacteria; phylum Myxococcota_A; class Polyangia; order Polyangiales; family Sandaracinaceae; genus JANWYL01. Next base: position 2,607 of record JANWYL010000252.1, read on the forward strand.
TCAGTGTGTTCATGAATCATCTCGTAGGTTTCAGTGTGTCGGGCCCCCCGGTAGAGGCCGCGCACGTGCGTTGAAGCCCATGCCAACCCCCAGTCCATTGAAACCATGAGTTCTTGAGAAACAGGCAGCGAGAAACCAAAGTCCAAGGCAAAAAGGGTAAGACGATCTTGCCCATCAGATTCGAGGCGGTGAATCGAAGTCAACAACCACTTCACCCAGATGATGTGGTCATTCCCACCGTTTGACTGCGGCTTGGGTGAAGTTGATGGGGGCAAGGGGGTAGAGGCTTCCTCCTGCAACATGAGGTGAGTTTCGGTTGACTCCGGGTAATCGGGGGGTTTTGATTCATCATGGGCTGGGGTTGGGGGGAGGGGGTTAGGTGAATGATATGCTTGGGCGGTTGAATGGGTGATGCCTAGCCAAAAAGCAATAAAAGCAAACGAACATTGCTTTTTTTTGCTGTTCACGGCTTTGACTGGGGATTGAGGAGGAACATTCCTAGAGCCACTGCTTTGGAACTATCGCCAGTTAAACGTGAGCGAGCGATGAGTTGGTGGGGGCTAAGCTCTCCGGCAAGCAGATCTTCAATGTCATCGAAACTCAACACCGCTCCAAAAGATGCGATGCTTGGCACGTCTTCAAAGCCGATTCCGCAGCGGAGGCGCAGGTCGGGCAATTCGCTAGGAAAATCGGTGATGATGAGGTCAAAGGCGAGGCGGTTGCTCCCCAGGCTTTGCTGCAACTTCGGATCCGCAAGTCGCCCGATAATCGACCAGTCAATCGACGGAAGCTCCGTGTCTTCGAATTCTTCTAGAAGCCAAAGCACTGTGTCGAGGCTGGTTGCATCGACCGAGACAGTGGCCAAGGTGCTTGCATCAGCCGGAGGGGTGGCACTGATTTGAAGCTCGTCAAAAGAGAAGACCAGCCATCGATCTCCCACGCCTGGCACAGATAAACGAATGGCTCGCCGGGTTTTCAGAAATTCACGGGCAGCCAAAAGTTGAGGCTTTTGCAATTCAAATTTGCGCATCGCTTTGGCGAGCCAGTCATTGAACTTGGATTCGATGAGTTCGATTTTCGGAGATGGCATGGACCGCACTTACCTCATGATGACGAGAGCACGTCTTAGACAATC
>JANWYL010000253.1 GCA_025056955.1 Sandaracinaceae bacterium
TGCTCCGACTTCCCTTTGTCAAACAAGCCCTCCTCTTTAGGAAAGTGCAGTGTGAAGAGTGGCAAATTCTCTGGTGAATTCAATGGACAGCGTTGAAAGAAGATGGCTAGAGCAAGCCAAAAGAGGGGACAAAGAGGCCTTTGGAAACCTGGCACGGTTGTATTATCGGAGGTTATGGGCTCTGGCCTTTCGCATGTTGGGGGATCGTGCTCAGGCCGACGATGTGGTACAGGAGACACTGCTCAGCGCCTTCCGAGGGCTGGCAAGCTTTGACGGACGTTCGAACTATCGACCTGGCTGTATCGCATTTGTTTGAACACGTGTTTCGATGTCATACGCAAACGCCGCCACGAAAAGAGTGCAGCAGACGAAAGTACAAAAATGCGCTTGATGAGGAGGAAGATCTGGACGCTGACCCTGCCGCCATCGCTCAAGAGTTCCAGATTCAACGCCGAATTGAGCAAGCCCTAATGGCCCTCTCCCCATCGCTGCGGAGCACGGTGGTGCTCGTTTTAATTGAGGGGAAGCCCCAAAGAGAAGCAGCAGCGATTCTTGGATGCAGCGAGGGCACTGTGGCGTGGCGCGTCCACGAAGCCAGAAAGCAGTTGAGGGAAATGTTGGCTGATCTTTTGTCAGACACATCCTGCCGAGGGGTGCGGAGGAATGTCTCCATGGAAGATGAGCTCAAGAAAACGATCTCAGATGCAATCGATGCTAACGGACGTTTTGATTCGAGCGCGCCTTGGATGAGCGATCCCGAAGCAAGGCGCTACGCCGAAGACATTGCGAAGCTTTCCCAGTGGCTTCGAAAGATGCCTCCTGTTGAACCAAGCGCTGATGAAATCGAGGCAAGGATTGTCATCCTTAAGCAAAAGCTTGACCTCCAATCGCATGGTGAATTTGTGCCCTCATGGTGGACCACCCCTTCTTCGGATGAGATCAAGCCCAGAGCAATGCCCAGAGCAATCACTTGGCATGAAACCAAGGAAGAGGCTTCGATTGGACGCCGCATTGCGCGGCCCTTTCTGTGGCTTGGAGGCGCTTTGACAGCCATGGCCTTAATCCTTCTCGTTTGGTTTCGTTTTGGAAATACGAAAGATGAGGCCAAAAGCGCTGCTCACCAGGACCTCTTACCGGGAGTGCAGCCAAAACTTCGTCACTTGACTTCGGGCCATGATCAGAAGAACTTAGCAAGCCGAGGCGTGCAGTTTCCCTCTTCAGCTGAAAATCCCAAGTCTCATGCAATATCTCATGCAATTGATTCCGAAACGATTCAATCAATGTTCAAAGCTTGTCTTGCCGCTAACACTTACTGGGAAATTGAACTCGGAATCGACGAAAAGGGTCAAACACAGATTGGAAAATGATTGCCCCATATGCCAGCCCATCTGAGCAGGCTTGCATCGAGGCCATTTTGAGCAAAATTCGCGCTGCTCCCCAGAAGCCTGGGACTTATCGTCACCATTCCCCCAATCGTTTCAGGAATTGACTCAAATTTGTTTCTCTCCGTATTCTCAAAAGGGCTATGCTTTCGCGCGCTTTGATCGGAGGATGCGTGGCGTTTTTAGTGCTTTTTTTGGTTGCATCAATCCATGCACAGAGAAGGAGGGGAGGGGGAACGCGCGCTGAAAAAACTTCAGTTCAGAAACCCCAAAGCGAGGAGCTTATGGGAGAGATTGTGCTCGTTGGCGTGCCAGAAGGGGCGGCAGTTTTGCTCGATGAGCAGCCGGTTGACGCTTCATCGCTGCCTGTTTTGCGAACAACGGTTGGGAATCACACGGTGAGAGTGCGTAAGCCAGGCCACACTGAGCACTCTGAAGTGGTTTCTGTTCAAGCAAATCAGCGGGTGGAGGTGGTAGTCGATCTCATCCCCCTCTCTCATGTATTCGTGATCACCACCATTCCACCCGGAGCTCGGATTTTTGTCGATGGCCGCTACTTTGGTGAAAGTCCTGGGGAGGTGGAGCTGGCACCAGGCAATCACCTTTTGCGGCTATCGCTAAAGGGCCACAAGGAGATCGAACGAACGCTGGAAGCGATTGCAGGAGAGCAAAGCAAAATTGAAGTGGAGTTGCCCCCTCTTGAAAAATCAAATGCTGCACAGGACAACGAGGTGTGGATTTGGCTGGGAATCGGGGGAGCCCTCCTTGTGGCAGGGGGAGGAGCAGCCGCAATTGCGGCAATTGCTTCGCAGCCAGGCAGCCCCTCTGAAATCGAGCGTTTTTGCATGGGAAACTGCGTGCGTTTTGACCCTGTTTTTTAAGACTTGCTCAAGACCCCTTTCTTTCTTAAGAGTGTCTCATGGATGATGGAGAGGCTAAGCTCCAATCTTCTGTGCATGTGGAGCGGAAAGGGGCTCTCGAAATCTGGCTGATCAATCGTCCCGAGCGTCGAAATGCGCTCGACCGCGCAACCATTCGCCTGCTTGGGAAGCTTGCTGAACAAGCTGCTTGCGATTCTTCTCTACGCGCCGTGATCATTTCAGGAAAAGGAGGCCACTTTAGCGCTGGTGCGGATCTCAAAGAACGGCAACAAATGAGCAAAGAAGAAGTTCAGGAGTTGCTCTCGCTCTACCGCACGGTCTTTGGTGCGATTGACCGCTTGCCTGTGCCAGTTGTTGCTGCCATCGATGGAGTGGCTTTAGGAGGCGGGCTTGAGCTCGCCCTCGCTTGCGATTTTCGGATCGCATCTTCTTCGGCCATCCTTGGCCTCCCCGAGGTAACGCTCGCAATCATTCCTGGAGCGGGAGGAACCCAACGGCTGAGCCGCCTTGTGGGGCCGTCCCGAGCAAAAGAGCTCATTCTCTTTGGAAAGCGGGTGAGTGGAAAGGAAGCCTTGGAGATGGGGCTGATCAATGCATTGGCAGAAGAAAGTGCCATTTCATTTGCAGAGGAATTCGTGGCTCCCCTTCTTGAAGGGGCGCCGATTGCCATCGCTGCTGCACTCGAAGCGATTGACGCCGCGTGGAATCACTCTCTGGAAGAAGGGCTTTCGATTGAGCGCTTGTGTTACGAACGAACCCTTGCCTCAGAAGATCGCCTTGAGGCGCTTCGCGCTTTCAACGAAAAGCGAAAACCAATCTACAAGGGGAAGTAGATTCCTCTTGACCTTGTTAATCCCAGTGGCTACTCTGGCCACCCGCATCTAATGTTTTCCATGCTTTCACCTTTTTTAGGCTTTGGGTTGAGGAGGAGGTTTGTGGCACTTTTGGGCGCTAGCTGTTTTTACTTTGGAGTACCTCTCCTTGCCCAAGGGCAGAGCCGCGCATCGATTGACGATGAGCGCATCCCCCTTTTTGGCAGAGATTCGAAGGGCAAAGAGGAGCTCCCCAAGGCCGAAGAGCCACCTCGTTTTCCACAAGTTTTTGTTTCCCTTGGAGGAGGCGTGACTTTGCGCCTGATCTACGACGAGCCCGAGTTATACCAAGACAAAATGGCCCCCCCCTATGTTCAGTTACGTGGGGCTTATTTTTTCAGGGGAGCGGGCTCGTTCCAGCATGGGCTCGGACTGGGGGTTGCCACAAACCTCCTCCCGGATCCACCCAATACCTCGATCGCAGCCGGGTTCAATGAGTTTGGGCAATGGACTCTTGCACCAAGTTATTTTGCCAGGCTTTGGCTCTCTGAAGAAGCGCAAGTGTTTGGCGCTGTGGGTGTTCCTTTGGCGCTTTCATTGTCTTACCAAGTCGCTGGCTTGGAGCTTTCGGTCGGTCTAATCTACA
>JANWYL010000254.1 GCA_025056955.1 Sandaracinaceae bacterium
TTCTTGTTTGGGAAGAGCGCTCTGCCCAATCGATGATGAGGAGTGGGAGAAGATGCGCGTTGCGCGGGGGGTACCTGCCTTTGGAGTTGACTTCGGGGATTGGACATACCCGCAAGAGGTTGGCCTCAAGCGCATGCTTTCTTTTTCGAAGGGTTGCTACCTTGGCCAAGAGGTGGTTTACATGCTCGAGCATCGGGGGCGGCCAAGCCGCTTGCTTGTGCGGCTTGAGGGAGCGGATGGACTCGGTCGAGGGGATGCGCTTTTTTGGCAAGGGGAAAAAGTGGGTGAAACGACAAGCGTTGCAGGGGGCAAGGCTTTGGCACTCGTCAAGGCCAGCTGCGCGCAGGAAGGAGTTGCACTTCACAGCCCAAGGGGCTTGGTGATGGTCAAAGAGCGCGTTGAATGGTGAAGGATGGGTTGCGCGACCGGGAAGTTTTCAAAGAGAAGGGGCAGACCCAATCGACATTGATGGGGCAAATGTGGAAGCGGATTTGGACTGATAGAGGAGTTGGACTTGTTCTGGACTTTCGAGTTCGGTGGCTCCCATGCTTTTGAAAAACAGCGCAGAGGCAACCCAGGCCATGGGCAAGCGATTTTGAGGATTCCCGTTTTGTGGACGCGCAGCCCACACCTCCTCCCGTTGGGCAATTGACAAGATGGACTCGGTGAGGTCAGAAGGGGCGGGGACGCGCAACACGTTCAAAGAGTACACGAGGGCGTTATGGGCAAGTGCGAGGACAGCAATCCGTGGATCGAATTCGCTCAGGGGCAGCCACTTGGGCTTGGATGGGGCCATTTGGTTGAGGATGGCGAGGAAGGCATTGGTGGCATAGACAGCAGCAAGGCGCAGGTGTTCCCGGTGGAGCGCTTCGAGGATGGCGTGGGGGTCTGCGCGGCCATCTTCATTGATGTGGCGAGCCAAGATGCCATTGATGGCACTGAGCCTTGCCTCTGCAGCAAGGAGGGCATCCCACGCAAATAGGCTGCGAATGTCTCCAGAGCGCTTGCGAAAGTTGAGATAGGCTTCCGTGAAATCTTGATCGGCAGCCATCCGCTCGGCGACGATGGCTGCCCAAGCAGCACAAGTCCGATCGATTTGAGGCATGCGGCGCTCGATGAAGGCCCGCTCTTCCCGGGAGGGACGGGGATGAGCAATGGGGTAGGGACATGGGGGTGGGGGAGGTGATGGAACGGTGACTTCTTCGGTGGGTGAACCACCGGAGGATGATGCGTTTGGTGAAGATTGATTTTTTGATCTTGCCGAGCGGCGGACTTGGGTCGGAGAGGATCTTTGTCCTTTCGAACGGGTCACGAGGGGATAATGCCACAAGCAGGGAGATGACAAAAGGCAGGGAAATCACCTAAAAAGACGCCTGCGGGCAACGAGACCCATAAGGAGAAAGAGATAAAGGTGAAGCGGCCGCATCGATGCCCGTTGATGGAGTGTGCAGATGCAGCCTCTTTTGCCCATTCCTGCTTCGGAGCCGGGCAAAGTGGCGTCAGTGCGGTGAGGGGCGTCTGGAGAGGTGTCAGAGGGCATTGAGGCGTCTTGCAAGATTCCTGCATCCATGGCGATGCAACGCCCCATGCCATCGCAAGCGCTGCCTCGGCATTCGCGCCTGGGGTCGCTCCCCATGGGGGCAGCCACGCAGCGGCCTTCTCTGCCTTCAAGCCCGCAAGAGTGGCAAGGAAAATTGCAGCGGCTTTCGCAACAGAAGCCATCAACGCAAAAAGAAGATCGACACTCTTCGTTTCGGGAGCAGGAAGAACCATTGGTGCGAAGGGGTTCGCAAGCCCCAGATGGGCCGCAAAAGAACCCTTCTGGGCAGCTGGTTGCAGTGCAGGTAGATGCGCAAGCGCTAGGAGATGCACAGCTCCCTGAGGTGCAGCGCATCGAGCCACTTGGGATGCAAAGGCCAGAGGCGTTGCAGGTGGGAGCAAGGAGAAGGACGCCGCCTGTGCATCGGTTTTCGCCACATGGCTCGCCGACGCGGGCAGGGGACCAGTCGGTGGGGTTGCGGTCGGGATCGCACACAAGGCAAGGCTCGCCGGGATGACGTGTTCCTCGTGGGATGCACTCTCCCCCAATCGCACAGCCATCGCCTGAAACACTCCAAGCGAAGCGGTTGCGCTCGGGATCGCACACGAGGCAGCTTCTGCCAGGAGGGCTGGTGCCTCGAGCGACACATCTTCGGGCAATCAGGCACTCGTTGCTTGGGGGCTCGTGGATGCACCGACGGGTGGACTCATCGCAACGATCGGTCGTGCAGGCGAGGCCATCGTCGCATCGGGCGCCTGTGCCAACGCAACGGCCCATCCCATCGCAGCGGTCGATGGCAGTGCAAAACAAGCCATCGTCACATATCGTGCCAGCGGGGGCGAAAGGATTGGTGCATGAGCCAGAATCCGTGCAGATATCGCTGGTGCAAGGATCGCGATCGATACAGCTTCGGCATTCAACACCCCCGCGACCGCAGGCAGAGGGGGAGCGGCCCGCAAGGCAACGCGTGCCATTCCAGCAACCGGTGCAACAGCGACCTCCCAGGCAACGACCTTGCTCACCACGACGGGTGACACAGGCTCCTCCCTCAGCCACACCCCGACAGGCCTCGCGGGAGCCAAGGGTATAGAAATTGCCAATCACGTCGAGGTATTCTTCGATTCCCACAAGCGCCTCATCCGGAAGGTTGACCAAGCGAGCCGCCTCTGCTTGGGCCGTGGCCTGGTTTGGAGCTTGGATTGCAAAGGTGAGGATGGCCACCTGTTCACCAGGCGGCACGCTGATTTCGTATTCAAATGAGATGTTGTCACCTATGAGGCTGATTTGAGTTATTGGGAAAAGAGGGCTTGTGGCTGGAAGCCCTTGCACGACGTGACCAAGCGATGGGTCTAGGCTTCCGTCTACGTCGTCAGTGACAAACCAGCCGTCGCTTGGGTCGAGACTGAAATCACCAGAGCTTGTGGCGATGAGGCGGGTGCTGCCATCGCTTCCAAGATTGCCATGAATGCGCACGGTGGCTTCGATCGCTGCAGCCCCTCGATTGGAGAAAATATCAAGAAATCGGGCCCAGTCTCCTCCTGAGTCCGGAACATAGATCAGGCGCTGGACCACAAGACCAGAGGGGGATAGCCACTCTGGGAAAATCACAGTGCGTCCATCAGGAGAGAATGTGTAGGGATCGCTTGGGGCATAACTCACGCCATCAACTTCAAGAAGATAGCAGGTGTCGTAGGCATCGCTCGTGCCATCAATGATCGCTCCGTAGTTGAATTCTTCTGTGCCAATGTCCCATCTGTAGGATGCACTGTTTAAAACAACCGGGCCGAACTGAGCGCCAGCAGGTGGTGCAGCCAGAGAAAGCCAAAAGACGAGCGAAAGTGCAAAAAGGTCAATTCCAACACCAAAACGCTGGGAAGCAGGTCGAGAGAACATGCACGATTCTTGATACCGCTCTTTTGGGTCACTCACAAGCAGTGAAAGTGATGGTTTGGGCTGACGCATGCCATGGGAATTGCGTGATTCACAGGGTGAGCTTCAAAAAGTTCAAGGTGTTGACATCAAAGGTGATGCTTTCATAAGATTTCAAAAAAGCTCCAAACTTGAAATATCGCCCAGTCGGGTCAAGTGCGATCAATTTCGTTTAAATGGCGAGGAATGCATGCGGTGCTCAAATCGGTTTTTGGGAGTCGCATTGGTCGCCCTCGTGATGATTGGC
>JANWYL010000255.1 GCA_025056955.1 Sandaracinaceae bacterium
GTGCTCACTGCCTTTCTCGCCTCGATCGCTGCTGTGAGCCTCGTTGTTGGCGGAATCGGCATCATGAACATCATGTTGGTCTCGGTCACCGAGCGCACTCGCGAGATCGGAATCCGGATGGCCGTCGGGGCCCGCCAAAGCGATGTGCTGCTTCAGTTTCTGGTCGAAGCGATCACCCTTTCGCTGATCGGAGGGCTGGTCGGAATTGCGCTCGGTCTTTTAGGCAGCCTGCTGGCTGCTCGTTTCCTCCGAATTCCCTGGGTACCAGGTGCCGATGTGGTCCTTGGCGCTTTTCTTTTTTCCTTTTTAGTTGGCGTCTTTTTTGGCTATTACCCAGCGCGCAAGGCCGCCCATCTCAACCCGATCGATGCCCTTCGCTATGAGTAGGCACGCCCCATCGCTTTGTTTTTGGAATGCGATTTTGTCTCTTTCGAGGCCAGCGATTTTATGGATTTGCGTTGGCCCTCTTTCGCTCCACTCCCAAGCATCCGAAAGGCTTCGTTTTGATGGACGTCGTGCGATTGAGGAAGCCCTCCTGGCCCATCCTGGTTATCGCGCTGCCCTTTTGGAGTTTCAACGCGCCAAAGAGCGCGTCCGGGCTGAAGCCGCCCGCTACGTGCCATCGCTTCGGGCCGAAAGCGCTTTTCAGCTGGGAAATACACCCTCCCTTCAGTTCGATCGCTCTGTGGCATTTCCATACAGCGAAAGCCTCTTTTTTTCGGGAGAGCTCCTCATCCCCTTTGATACAGGAACAGCGCTTTCCTTGCGCTTGCGATCAGGGCGCTTTTTTCGCAGGCAAGCCTTTTCATTTCAAATGGGCATGCCCCCCATCGTCGCCGAACTTGGGCCAGGCTATACCCTTGAGCTTGGGCTTGCTTTGAGCCAATCGCTTTTGCGTGGCTTTGGAAGCGAAGCCGGGCGTGCTGAACTCCGCCAAGCAGAAGCTGCCCTCTCTGCCACCCATGCTGCCCGCTTGCGCCGTGCCAACGAGCTCATCCGCGACACCCTGATCGCTTATGCCGAGCTCTGGTTTGCCCAAGCCCGTCTCGAAAGCGAAAAAAAATCCCTTGAAGCGATGAGGGAAAGGCTCAGCCAGAGCGAGGAGCAAGTCGCCCTTGGGCGCATCGCCCCTGCCGATACCCTGATTTTAGAGACCCAGTGCGCTGCTGCTGAGGAACGAGTGGTCATGGCAGAAAGCGAAAGGCGAATCCGGGCGATGGCCCTTTCTGCCTTGGTGGGCCTTCCGCCTGGCGCCGAGCTTTGGGCAGAAGATCCTCCCCCCCGCTGGCTTGAACCCCTTGAAGAGAAAGAAGCCATTGAACGCATCGCAAACTCCCCGCTTTTGCTTGAACTTCACGCCCAATCCATTCAGGCCCAGCGCCTTGCCGAAACCACAAAAGAAGCCCTTCGCCCTCGCCTTGATGCCCGAGCAGAAGTCGGCCTTGCAGGGGCTGGCTATGACGATTTTGGGCAGGCCTTTGAGCAGCTCGCAAAGGCCCAGGCGTTTAGCGCCACCTTGGGCCTCGTCTACGAGGGGCCTCTCGATGACACGCGCCTTGAGGCCGAACGCCATCGCGCTGAGCTCGCATGGGAAGCAGCAGAATCCCGCCTCGCTGAAGCGCGGGTCACGCTCGAACAAGAAACCCTCGCATGGCTTGAGCGACGGAAAAACGCAAAAAAGCGCCTCGAACTGGCCCACAAAACCCGCCTTCTCGCCGAGCAGGCCCTCGACCACGAGCGCGATCGGATGGAGCTCGGTGTTCGCACCCCCATCGCTTTGCTCATGGCCGAAGAGGAGCTAAGAGGCGCGCTCCTTCGCGAAAACCGCGCAGAAACCGATCTCTACATCGCCGAAGTCATGCTTTGGGCCTTGAGCGGTTGCCTTCTCGATGGCCTCAGCTTCTCGGAGTGATTCCCAAAACCTCCTTAGACCCTTGGTCGTGGGCAAGCTTTGCGCGAAGCGCTCGGATGCGGTCTCGGAGTTCGGCCGCTTTTTCAAATTCAAGGGCCTCTGCTGCCTCGAGCATCTCCTTTCGCAATTCCTCGATTCGCTTTTCGATTTCCTCTTTGCTCAAGGCATCAATCGATTCTTTTGACTTTTCTTTGATCTTCGTTTCATTCAATTCTTCGAGCACATCGAGCTCAAAAGAAACGCCTTTAACTGTTTTTGGAATAATCCCATGCCTTCGATTGTATTCTTCTTGAATCGCTCGCCTGCGATTGGTCTCCTCGATTGCGATTTTCATCGCCGGTGTGATGCGATCGGCATACATTATCACTTTTCCATTTACGTTCCTCGCAGCCCGGCCAATGATTTGGATCAAGGCCCTTGGGCTTCTCAAAAACCCCTCTTTATCAGCATCCAAAATTGCAACCAACGAAACCTCCGGCAAATCCAGCCCTTCCCGTAATAAGTTGATTCCGACAATCACATCGATTTCGCCTTTTCTCAATTCTCTCAAAATATCAACCCTCTCAAGGGTATCGATATCTGAATGGAGGTATTTGACCTTTATCCTCATTTCTGTGAAATATTCCGTGAGGTTTTCAGCCATCCGCTTTGTCAATGTGGTGACAAGAACGCGTTCTTTTCGGGCAATCCTTTGGCGGATTTCATGGAGCAAGTCCTCGACCTGCCTTTCGACAGGCCGGACTTCCACTTCTGGATCCATAAGCCCAGTTGGACGGATGATCTGCTCGACGATGGCTCCTTTGGATTGCTCGATTTCCCAATCTCCAGGCGTTGCAGAAACGAAAATGGCCTGTCCAATCCGACTCCAAAACTCATCAAAGCGCAAAGGGCGATTGTCAAGCGCAGATGGCAATCGAAATCCGTGCTCAACCAGAACTTCTTTGCGGCTGCGATCGCCGCGATACATGCCTTGAAGCTGAGGAATTGTCTGGTGAGATTCGTCGATCACCAGCAAAAAGTCAGGCGGAAAATAATCCACAAGCACAGGTGGAGGTTCCCCAGGCTGGCGACCTGAGAGATGCCTCGAATAGTTTTCAATTCCATGACAAAAACCCGTCTGTTCAAGCATTTCGAGATCGTAGAGCGTGCGCTGCTCGAGGCGTTGGCGCTCAAGCCATTTCCCTTGTGCTTCAAGCTCTAGCAAGCGCTCTCGAAGCTCTTCACGAATTGCATCGATTGCTCGTTTTCGTTCATCAGCTGGAACAACGTAATGCGATGCAGGAAAAATGCGATATCGATCGAGATTGCAAATGATTTTTCCACTGATCGGATCGAATTCAGCAATTCGATCGATTTCATCCCCCCAAAACTCGATTCGAAGCGCACGGTTTTCTTCACATGCTGGAAAGACGTCGACCACATCTCCTCGCACACGAAATGTGCCCCTGTGAAAATCGATATCGTTTCGCACATATTGGACTTCGACGAGCTGGCGAATCAGCTCATCCCGATCGAGGCGTTGGCATTTATGCACATGAACAAGCATCTGAAGGTAAGCATCCTTTGAACCGATACCGTAAATGCAGCTCACACTGGCGACAACGATCACGTCCTTTCGCGTAAGAATTGCCGTGGTCGCAGCATGGCGCATTCGGTCAATGCGATCATTGATGATTGCGTCTTTTTCGATATAAGTGTCCGTTTCTGGAATATACGCCTCGGGTTGATAGTAATCGTAATACGAAACGAAATACTCAACCGCATTTTCTG
>JANWYL010000256.1 GCA_025056955.1 Sandaracinaceae bacterium
CTGAGCTCTTTCGCTTGGTCAATGTGGCCTCGAGCCGGGCTGTGCCTGGTACTCTGGCCTTTCGCACTGCATTGCTCGAGGCCTACTACCTCCATCCTGCAAACAAAGAGCTCTCCTCCATCCGGCAACAAATGGACCGCTGCCTCATCTATCGGGAGGGAGACCGGGTGAGCGCCCAAGACCTGGTCGAGCAAATGAATCACATCTTTTCCAATGAACTCGGTCGAGTACAACTTGGCCTCCTTGGAGATGAATCACCGCCCCCAATCGTCCTTAAGTCTGGCAAGGACTTCATTCGGGTTATTGAGATGGAAGCTCAAGGAGACCCTTCGACGTTATCCCTCCGCTCACTGGTACGGGCTTTTAATTCGCTTCTGAGCTTGCGCGAAACCAGGAAGAGGTTTTTACCGCTTCAGTGTGCAGAATGGTGTGAAATTTATTATGGCCTCTCGCTGACTGAAGCCACTGAACTCGCAAGGGATGGGTGGTTGGAAGAAAAAGACCTCGAGTCCGTTATTGACTTTGGTGGGTGGTGATCAACGCGTTGTTTTTGGCTTTGGCTTGCTCAGGAGCCATGGCTTTTTTCCTTTTGGATTTGGAGGTTTCGGCGGTACCTTATGGAGAGCCCCTCAACTGTAAGCGAGAAGGCAAGCGGGAAGTAAACATAACCTTTGGGGATCGGATGCCCTAGCCCCTCTGCAATCAGCACAGCGCCAAGCAAGACAAGAAAGGAAAGCGCAAGGATCTTGAGGCTTGGGTGGTTTTCTATGAAATTGATCACCCACTCCGCAATAAAAAGGGTCATTCCAGAAGAAAGAAACACTGCGGTAACCATAACCCAAACCATTTTGGCTGGAACCATCCCAATCGCCGTAAGAATCGAATCCATAGAAAAAACCAAGTTGATAAACAGTAATTGTAAAATTAAAAAGCCACTTGAAACCGAAAGGGTGAGCTGAGGGCTTTCTTTTTCCCTTCCTCCTTCAACTTTTGAGTGGATTTCAAGGGTGGCTTTGGCTAAAAGAAAAAAGCCACCCCCAATTAAGAAAAGATCGCGCACGCTTAAGGGGTGCTCGAACAAATGGAAAAGAGGGCGCTCAAGGCCAAGAAGCAAAGAAAGCAAAGAAAGCAAAGCCACGCGCAGTGCCACTCCGCTTGAAATGCCGATTTTCGCCCATCTTCCTCGAATGTTTTCTGGAAGTTGGCTAACAAGTATTGAAATGAAAACGACGTTATCAATTCCCAAAATCACTTCAAGGAGGGTCAGCACGGCAAGGTTGAGCCAGGTATTGGGTTCATTCCATCCTTCAAACACAAAGATTTTGTGTGACTTCGAAGCGCAGGATTGGCAAGTACCACAAAAACCCCTGAAGCCGCATGGTTTATTTTCCAGTCAAAGAAAATCGCCTTTCGTACTTGGCATCTTTGGGCTATATCGATGCAGCCAATGTGGAGAAAGCCAGCGCAACAAAACCAAAGGCCTAAAAAAGGCCTCTCTTTTTTTGTAGGATCCACTGCTGCACCTAAGGTTTTGATTTTTTCTTGGGCACTCATGATTTTGGCTTGCGGAAACAAAGAAGCAAAAAGCACTCGGGAGGAAGAATCTAAAACCCAGCATGGTCTCAGTGACCAGGAAGCCGCTCAGGTGCTGGCCAAAGTTGGCGATCGGGTGATCACTGTTGGAGAATTTGTCGAAGCGGTTTCTTCAAGAGGTCCCTTTCTTCGAGCCCGCTACAATTCTCTAGAACGCAAGCGCGAACTTCTTGACCAGATGGTCCGCTTCGAGCTCTTCGCCCAAGAAGCCATCCGCAAAGGCTATGACCAGCTCCCAGAAGTCCAAAGGGTCCGGAAGCAAGCGCTCATTCGCAAGTTTTTGAAGCAAGAAGTCGAAGATCGCATCCGGATTGACGACATTTCAGACGATGAAGTGCGCGCCTATTACGAAGCCCACAAGGACGAGTACAACCAGCCAGAGCAAGTCCGGGTGAGCCATATCCTCATTGCCGATCGCAATACCGCCCAGAGGGTGCTGCGCCAGGCACTTGTAACCGCAGGCGATATGAAGGCTTTTCGGCAGCTTGCCGAACAATACAACGCCGATCCCCAAAGCCGCGACCGTTTCGGGGACTTGGGTTTTTTTTCGCGTCCATCTGAACGTCGTCCAAATGAACCGGAAGTGCCAAAAGAACTTGCAGAAGTTGCTTTTTCGATGACGAAAATAGGCGAGATTTACCCGCAGCTTGTGCGCTCAAGCCAGGGCTATCACATCGTTAGGCTCACTGGTCGGCGAGGCCCCCTCCAACGAACGCTCGAAGAAGCCGCACGCTCCATCCGTCATCGGCTGTGGCGTGAAAAGCGCGAGCGAGCAGTCGAGGAGCTCGTTCAGAAACTGCGGGCCGAGGCCGATGTGGTCGAGCACCTTGAGCTTCTCTCAGAGGTCAAATTCGATCTTCCAGAGGGAGATTATCCTGGCCTTCGACGGGATGAAATAATTGGAGGCAATCCATCAAAGAAGTGAAGTGCGGGTCATGGAGCAAAGGGGAAGGAGAATTTGGTTTTGGGTGGTCTTTTTTCTGGTTTCTTCTGGCTCATCCCATGCCGAGGTGCTTGAACGCGTCGTCGCAGTGGTCAACGATCAAGCCATCTTTCTTTCTGAACTCCGGGCACGTGCCATCCCTCGATTGAGCGCTGCGGTCCCCTACGCCAGGAGCGAAGGAGAGCGCCATAGGCTCATCCGCCAGATCTACCAAGAAGAACTTGAGCGGCTCATCGAGGACAAGCTCGTCGAGCAACAAGCCCAGCAAGAGCACATTTCTGTTTCCGATTCCGAAATCGAAAACGCCATCCGCAACATTCGCACCCAAGCAGGGCTCTCGGAAGCCCGCTTTTGGGAGATCGTCCGCGAGCAAGGGCTCAGCCGAGAGGATTATCGGCGCGATCTCAAGCGGCAGCTTTTGCGCTATAAGCTCCTCAACCTCAGGGTGCGAAGCCGCATCAACATCACAGAAGATGAAGTGCGCGCGCGCTACGAGGAAATGGCAAGCCAAGCCAGAAAGCACAGTCGCTTCAACGTGGCCTATATTTTGGTCCCCCTTTCCTCAGATCCATCACCCACTGAAGTGGCTGGAGTTTCCAAAAAAGCGCAAAGCATCCGGAACCAAATCACGGACGCTTCCTCATTTGAAGCAGTGATGAGGGAAATGGGCGGAGGTGAGCTTGGGTGGCTCAACCAAGGAGATCTCGACCCCAATCTCGAGAGGGTGATTGCCACAATGGAAATCGGAAGCATTTCCCAACCTGTTCGTGGCCCAGGTGGATTTTTCATTTTTCTCTTAAGGGATCGAGAGCAGGGAGACAGCCGCCTTGGGCGCTACGAGGACGTGAAACTCGAAATCTATCGCCGCATGCTCGAAGAAGCCATGTCTCATCAGGAGCGCATTTTTTTCGATGAGCTTCGGCGAGAAGCCACAATTGACCGAAGGCTCGATCGCTGATCACTTTCCAGAAATCCGCAATTTCCAAACCATCCACACAGCCTCAAAGAAGATGCGGCTGTCCATCTTGCTTTGACCTGCCCGTCGATCAACAAAGGTAATTGGAACTTCAACAACCCGAAAGCCGCGCTTCAAAGCCCGGTATGTGGTCTCAATTTGAAAGGAATAGCCCTCTGAACGAAT
>JANWYL010000257.1 GCA_025056955.1 Sandaracinaceae bacterium
CAAAGCCAATGGAGTTCCTGTCACATCACCTGGCTTCAGCACCGATATCCTTTCCCTCCGCCCCATCGTTGAAGCCGAGCGAGATGGCACACCCTTCGTAATTCGTTTTGGCGATTGGCCATAGGCGTTTGGCAACACCCAGCCATGGTCCACGCTTCCCCCTTTTCATCACCTGGGAGGTGGTATCACACGGAAATCGGGAAGATGGTGCGATGCATGCCCATCCACATCTTGCGTCGCGGCGGTTGAACTGAAAATGCCTCTTTTTGGTCGGAATCACCTCAAAGCTGAAGCGCATGGGAGCGCAGGCATTTCAACCTTTTCCCTTAAAAGTTGTCCTCAAATCACTGTGAAATCGCGTAGGTGTCACCCTCCTTGATCACCTTGCCATCGCGCATGAGTTTGATGAGGTGCGACTCGAGAGAACGAAGGGCAAGGGGCCAAAGCGCCTCAGGTGTGTCATCGTAGGCCAGCGGCAAAAGCTCCTGGGCTTTGGCTTGCCTTTTTGCGCGAAGGGCCGATTCGATTTTGACCTCGCGACGCAAGCGGTGGGCGATGTAGCGCTCGATCACTTCTGGGCCTTTTTCGAGCACAGGGCCATGGGCTGGAAGCAAGCGCTCGGCGCAAGTTCCAAGCAAACGCAGCGAATCCAGGTAAGCAGCCATGTCTCCCTCTTGGGGATCGATGAGGATTGTCCCAACACCCGCCACGAGATCGCCGGCAATCGCATTTCCATCGTCCCGCACAAAGGCCAAATGCCCTGGTGCATGGCCGGGCGTGTGGAGGACACGCCACCTGTGGCCACAGTCGTCCTCAATGAGGGCATCGCTCGATGCGCAAAGGGCCGCATGTGTGGGAATCGAAAGCCTCTTCAGGGTTTCCCCGTGGGCCCATACCTTTACGCCCCAGCCCTCGATCAGCCCGCCGAGCCCAATGGCGTGGTCGCGGTGGTGATGGGTGAGCCAAATCCCAAGGACACGCAAGTTGGCGCTCGCGATCGTTTTCTCCAAACGCTCCTTTTCTTCCGGAGAAGCCACCGCCGGATCGACCAGCCACACCTCTTTCTCGCCAACCACGTACACATTCGTGTGGGTCGCGGGGGGCAAAGTTGGCGTTCGAAGCGGTAGGCACCGGATCCCGCAAGCAATTCGCTCAAAACTTCCCACCCTTCGAATTTGGGATGAGGGCCAGCCAAGGGCAAGCCCTGGGCCTTGCCAACCAAGAGCCCTTGGGGCAGCACTTCGAGCCCATGCGCAGCGCAGATGCACATCTTCCACCATGGCTTAAAGAGAGCCTCGAAGCGATCGAAAAGGGGGAGCCCCTTGGCGAAGGCGCTGAGCTTTTTCGCGCCCGATTCCCTCCAATTCTAGAGGGCGAAGGGAGCCGCGGCCTCACCTTGCCTCTCCTTGCTGCTGTGGCCTGGCTAGGAGCACACCTCCGAGAGGAGCTCAGTTCGGCCTTTGACGCAATTGCGCTGCTCATGCGCTTTTTGGCCTGGATGCTAAGCGTTCAGGCCTTCTTCGCATTTGTCCGCCTCCTTGGGCGCTTCCGAAAGGTCTCAAGGCGTGCGTGGCTGCTCATTCACCCCGAGGGGCTCGCCTGCTTCGACGGCCAGAACCTCGCTTTTCTTTCTGCCAAATCCATCCTTGGAATTGCCCAATCAAGCCACTGGAGCGAGCGCCGCGCCGGGCGCAGGTGGGAAGAAATTTTCGCTGTGGGGCTTGATCCGCAGCTCAAAATCATCGCGATTCCCCCCCTCTTTGGCGACTCTGCCATGGCCCTTGCAGAAGCCCTCATGCGCCGCTTCCCCTCTCCTCCCGAGCGTCCAATTCCCCTCCCTGATCCCCAACGCCCTGCAAGCCTCATCTACGAGCGAGCCAAAAAAGGCATGGAGCCCCAGGCATTGCCCATCCCCCTTTCTCGGTTTTGGTGGCGCCGCGGCCCATATACGGCCATGCTTTTGGCCTTGGCCCTCCTTGAACCGCTGGCCCGAGGAGCCACTTCACCCATTCCCCCAATCTCCATGCTGTTCATCGCAGGGCTCTCGATCATGGCGCCCTTGCTTTGGTTCTTGACCCAGTTCCGCTCCCTAAGCCCCCGAATGGGCCTTGCATGCGTGCTTACGCCCGCTGAGCTCCTTTGGCGGAGCCGAGCAGGAATTCACCGCCTCCCTTGGAAAAATGTGGAGGAAGTCTCGATCTCGACCCGCTGGGCTTTCCTTGCCACTGAGGGCTTGCACCGCCAGCAAGCCCTCCTCATCAAAACGCGGGAGGATTTCTCCTTGCGCTTCGATGAAAGTGTGGTGGGAATCCCATTGGATGCATTTGAGCTTCTCATCCAAAGCCTTCGGGCTGGCCTGCGCCCAGATGCCTTCGAAAACCAAACTAGCCGCCAAGCAGGCCCTTGAGCTCCTTTAGGCCTCGGCGAAGGGCAAGTTCAATGACCTTTGCAAAAAGGGGCGCAAGGACAGGATCCCTTCCGACGAAACGCGCCCTCCAACGGAGCTCGCTTTGGTTCTTCTCCCCCTTGGCTTCAGAAAGCAACACCTCCCCCCGATGGTGAATCAACCACCATGGCCCAAGCCAGCGGTAAACCAAACGAATGGGCGGATCGCTATAGACCACCTCCTCATCAAAGTGCAAGGGCCCAAACCTCACCCTCCGAAGCGCACCAACGCCATTTTGATCTCCCTTCTCAAGGAGGCGCACCGAAACACCAAGCCATTTTGACATCGATACATGGTCAACGATGGCCTCCCAAAGGCGCTCCCTGGGCAGTGCAAAAGTGAGTGCGATTTCAAACTCCGCCTGAGTCATCTTCGGGCTTCCACGACACTTCGAGAATTTCGTAACTCCGCTCGCCGCTCGGGGTTTCAACACTGATGGTTTCACCCCGTTTTCGGCCAATCAGCGCACGACCAAGAGGCGAATGGATGGAAATCGCTCCCTTTTTGATGTCTGCTTCCACTGGGCCAACCACGCGGTAGCGCAAGCGCTTGCCAGAATCGAGATCGAGAAGAGAAACGTAGGCCCCAAAGCGGACTTCATCGCCTCCACCCACACGGGCAACATCGATGACTTCGGCACGGGCCAGGCGATCCTCGAGCTCAGCAATTCGGGCTTCGATCAAGCCCTGGCGCTCTTTGGCAGCATGGTACTCGGCGTTTTCTCTGAGATCGCCGTGTTCACGTGCTGCCCCGATCTCTTTTGAAATCTTTGGACGCTCCACGTTTTTCAGATGCTCCACTTCCGCCAAAAGGGCGGCATAACCTTCTGGCGTCATCGGAATCTTTTCCATCTTTCCTTCACCTCAAGA
Source organism: Sandaracinaceae bacterium (assembly GCA_025056955.1). Lineage (GTDB taxonomy): Bacteria > Myxococcota_A > Polyangia > Polyangiales > Sandaracinaceae > JANWYL01. The sequence goes on from JANWYL010000257.1 coordinate 3,316, forward strand.
TTCACCCAAAGGCAAACCCCAATCATTGTGCATTCCTGACGCCAGCGCAAGGAGAGCCCTTCTATCGCACGAAAAGATCTTCTGGCCGCACCTGATCCTCAGGAAGAAGCACCCGAACCCGCGTTGGTGTTGCGGGATCCTCATCGACCAAGGTACCAACCTCGACCTCAAGTTGCCCCTCCCTTCCAACGGTAAAGCGCTCGCCCGTGATCACGTCAACAAGCACACTCCCTTCAGGCCTTTGAATTCTCATGACATGATCACCAAATCGGGTTCGGCTTGGGTGGCGTTCTTGGGTGTTAATGACAACCAGAGCATATTCACCATCATTGGTTTTTCGCT